>JAEWYJ010000206.1 GCA_023395695.1 Bacillota bacterium
TACACTCGGCGGGACCGGCGGCGGCATTGCGAATGACCTTGCAGATCTGCGCGAGATTGCGGCCAACGGCCTGCGCCATTCGCCGATTCATCAAATTCTTGTCGAGCGCTGCGTTGCCGGTTGGAAGGAAATTGAGTTTGAGGTCATCCGCGATTCCAAGGGTAACCTTATTACCGTCTGCTCAATGGAAAACGTCGACCCGGTGGGTGTGCACACGGGAGACTCGGTTGTCATCGCCCCGGCGGTGACACTGGCCGACAAGGAATATCAAATGCTGCGCACCGCGTCCTTGCAGATTGTCGACGCACTCGGCGTGGAGGGCGGCTGCAACTGCCAGTTCGCCTTAAACCCCGACAGCTTTGAATATACGGTTATTGAGGTCAACCCCCGCGTGTCGCGCTCCTCGGCGCTGGCCTCCAAGGCAACCGGTTATCCGATTGCCAAGGTGGCGACTAAAATTGCAATCGGCTACACGCTCGATGAGATTCTTAACGCCGTTACCGGCTGCACCTATGCCTGCTTTGAGCCGGCGCTTGACTATATTGTCGTCAAATATCCGCGCTGGCCGTTTGACAAATTTATCTACGGCGAGAAGAAGCTCGGCACCCAGATGAAGGCGACCGGCGAGGTTATGAGCATCGGCACCAGCTTTGAGCAGGCGATGATGAAGGCGGCGCAGTCGGTGGAGCTAAAGCTTGACTCAATGCAGTCGCCATTGCTCTCGCATGAAACCGACGAGCAGATTATGACCCGCGTGCAGACCTGCGACGACATGCGTCTGTTTGCCGTTTATGAAGCGCTTTACCGCGGCATTGAGGGCGTTGAGGAGATTTTTCGCATCACCCGCATCGACCGTTGGTTCCTGTATAAATTTCTGAACCTCGCCCAGATGCAGCAGATTCTTGAGCAGGGCAAGCTGGATGAGACAATATATCTGCGGGCCAAGAAGCTGGGCTTTCTGGACAGCACGATTCACCGGATGACCGGTGTGGATCCCGCGCCCCTGCACCGCTTTGCCGGCTACAAGATGGTCGACACCTGCGCGGCGGAATTCCCGGCCGAAACCCCCTACTTCTACTCGACCTACGACGACCAGAACGAGGCGGCCGAATTTATCGCACATCACAAAAATGACAGAAAAAAGGTCATTGTTTTTGGCTCCGGCCCCATTCGTATCGGACAGGGCATTGAGTTTGACTACTGCTCGGTGCACTGCGTCTGGGCGCTTAAAGAGGCGGGCTGTGAAGCCATTATTGTCAACAACAACCCCGAGACGGTTTCCACCGACTTTGACACGAGCGACCGGCTCTATTTCGACCCGCTGACGCCCGAGAGCGTCGACAGCATTCTCGAAACCGAACAGCCCTACGGCGTGGTCGTACAGTTTGGCGGGCAGACCGCCATTAAGCTGACGAGCCATCTGGCTGCAAAGGGTGTGCGTATTTTGGGCACCTGTGCCGACTCGGTAGACGCGGCCGAAGACCGCGAGCGCTTTGATGAGATTTTAGAGGAATGCCAAATTCCGCGTCCGCAGGGCCATACCGTTATGACAACCGAAGAGGCGGTCAAGGCGGCGGAAGGGCTTGGCTATCCCGTGCTACTGCGCCCCTCCTATGTGTTGGGCGGCCAGAACATGGTCATCGCGCACAACTCCGAGCGGGTTATCGAATATATGGGCATTATCACCGCGACTATGCTTGAAAATCCGGTGCTGGTGGATAAATATATGATGGGCACCGAGGTGGAGGTCGACGCCATCTGCGACGGCGAAGATTATCTTATCCCGGGCATTATGGAGCACGTCGAGCGCGCGGGTATCCATTCGGGCGACTCCATTTCGGTTTATCCCTGCCGCACGCTGTCCCCCCGTATTAAGGAAATGATTGTTGAGTACACAGCCAAGCTGGCGCGCGCCCTAAAGGTCATCGGCATGGTCAATATTCAATATGTGGTGTACAACGACGAGGTGTACGTCATTGAGGTCAACCCCCGCTCGTCCCGCACCGTTCCTTATATCAGCAAGGTGACCGGCGTGCCGATGGTCGACCTTGCAACCAAAATTATGCTGGGAGCCAGGCTCAGGGATTTGGGCTTTGGCACGGGGCTCTACCCCGACGCGCCATATGTGGCGGTTAAGGTGCCGGTGTTCAGCTTTGAAAAGCTGCGCGGCGTTGACGTACAGCTCGGCCCGGAGATGAAATCGCCCGGCGAGGTGTTGGGCATTGCCAAAACCTTTGAGGAGGCGCTGCTCAAGGGCCTTGTTGCGGCAGGCTACAGGCTGGAGGAACGCGGCGGCGTGCTGATCTCGGTGCGCGATACCGACAAGCCCGAGATTACCAAGATTGCCGAAAAATTCGAGAGGCTTGGCTTTGAATTGTATGCAACGCCGGGCACCGCATTGGCGCTAAACAAGCAGATGGTCGCGACCAACTCGGTGCGCCCCATGCAGGAGCCGTCTCCCAACGTTATAGACCTGATTGATTCAGGCAAGATTCATTATGTTATTTCAACCTCGAAGGGCGGCGCAAACCCCAAGACCAGCCAGTCGGTACAGCTGCGCCGCCGTGCGGTGGATCATTCCATCGTCTGCCTGACGGCGCTTGACACCGCCAACGCCTTGGCTGACTGCCTGCTCTCTAAAAAGCGGATGGCCGACATTGACCTTGTCAGCATTACCGATCTTTAAAATATAAAAACAGCGCCCTCTCCGTCACGGGGAGGGCGCTGTTTTTATAAAAGCTGGTAACGATGGAAGCCTACAGGGACATCTGATGTTTACGGGCATAGGTCGTCCTGGTCGATAATAAATTTTCTGCACGAATCGCAGTAAAACACCTTTACCGCAAAGCTTTGGGCTGTCAGTTTAATCCCCTTTACTAAAGGCGTAAAATTTAAAAGCCATTTATCGTCTTGGGCCGCGACCCATTTCAAGGCATATCTGTCCTGAGCAATGCTGCCGACGCGCATCTCTTGTTCACAATACGGGCATTTCATAAGGGCTTCTCCAATCTTAACGTTCCAGAAACGCTCGCTGCGCTTAAACCCCATAAAAAGTCTAGGGTTCTTTTTAAAGCGCCGCGCCTATGTATCCGCGCCGCCCTGCTTTGGCCGGGTGCGCATGTAGTGGAACAGCATCTGCTGCGCAATGCCGGCATAAGGGGTCAGCTCCTCCGGAAAGCCGTCGGTAAACAGCTCTTTGAGCGCCCTGCCAATCCATACATCCACCGGAAAGCACGCCAGCCGGTAAAAGCCGAACAGCAGCGCGCAGTCGGCCACCTTGCGGCCCACCCCGACAATTTGCATCAGCATAGCGCGCGCCTGATCCAGCGGCAGCGTGGCCAGCGCGTCAAGCTGCACCGCACCGTTGCAAACCTTTTGCGCCGCATCAATAAGGTAGCGTGCGCGAAAGCCGCAGCGCAGCGGGGCAAGATCGTCAACGGTGCAGCCGGCCAGCCGTTCAGGCTGCGGAAAGGCGTAAAGCCCCTCGCCGATTCTATCGCCGAAGCTTTCGCAAAGGCGCTCAATAATACCTGAAATACGCTTGATATTATTATTTTGGCTTATAATAAAGCTGGCGAGCGCTTCCCAGCCGTCCTGGCGCAAAATCCGGATGCCGCCGGCACGCAGGCAAGGCTCAATAAGCTGCTCCGTGTCACAGAACAGACGTTTAAGCGCACAATAATCGGTCTCTGTATCAAAATAATGCCGCCAGAAGGCCTCGTCAGCGGCAGAGGTAATCGTAATTTCATCCCCCTGCTGACGAATGTGCGCCGGGTGCCTTGCGGCAATGCCTGTAAAGGCGCCGTCCGCCTCGCGTCGCCAGCGGAAGCTCTGCCCGCAATTAAGCGTTTGCGCCAGATCAAATTCCGGGAGAAGCAGGGTACAGAAGCCTGATTTTTGAGAAACGGGGAGCTGCAAACCGGTCACCCTTCCTTCGTGTACATTTATGCACTGCTATCAGTATAACATTCGGCGAAAAAAATGCAAGTTTCGACAGCGGGCGACAAGGAGTGTAAACTGTTGGTAGCAAAGTTTTTTTGCACAAAATTATTTAAGTTTTTATTCTAACAGATAAAAGTCTTTATATTACAGGCAGAATTCCACAGTTTCAACAGAGTTTTCAACATGCTTCATTTTAATGTGGAATACCCGAAATTACTAAGTGTAAAAGTGGCGTGGGCACCAGCCGCAAAATTATTTTAAATGGTATATTAAATTTACCAACTGGTTAAAATAGGAATGAATACTGGCGAAAAAACGCTAAGCATTAAAATTCCCGAATAAAAAAGCGTTTTTAAAACCGGGCTCATCGGATAAACCGGCAGCAACCCCCATATTTTGTACCGAATGCTTGTTTTAGTGACATAATCTGCTATAATATAGATTGTATAGCTATTCCTTTAACAAGCTGACATTAGGAGAAATACATGCAGGATATAAGAGATGCATCCGATGAGATGGTAGTGGGTCGTAACCCCGTTATTGAGCTGCTGCGGTCGGGTCGGCCGGTCAATAAAATACTCATGCTGAGATCTGAAGGCGGCGGCCTTCAAAAAATTATTGCCATGGCAAAGGAACGGGGCGTCCCGGTTAAGGATGTCGCCCGCGAAAAGCTTGAGACGCTCGCTCAGGGGCTTAATCATCAGGGGGTCATAGCCTTTGCGGCGGCCCTTGAGTATGCCACGGTGGAGGATATTTTTGCCCGCGCGGGGGACGAACCGCTTTTTGTGGTCATCGCCGACGGTATTGAAGATCCCCACAACCTTGGGGCGATTATTCGCTCGGCCGACGCGGCCGGCGCGCATGGCATTATTATTCCAAAGCGTCACGGCGCGGGCTTGACCGCTGCGGTGATGAAGTCCTCGGCCGGCGCTGCCGAGCATCTGCCGGTGGCGCGGGTCTCGAACCTGGCGGCCACGGTTGAAGCGCTTAAAAAGAAAAATGTTTGGATATATGCCGCCGATATGGACGGCGAAAGCTGGTGCACAGTGGACTATGCCGGCGCGGTTGCGCTGGTAATAGGCGCCGAGGGCAGCGGCGTTTCTCGTTTATTGAAGGAACGGAGCGATGTGGTAGTCAGCCTGCCGATGTGCGGGCAGGTCAATTCGCTTAACGCTTCGGTAGCGGCGGGCGTTCTGCTGTATGAGGTCACACGGCAGAGAAAAGGAATCAAAGCAAAGTAGAAGGGGCGGGGAGGATGGCCAGTAACTACAATGTGGAGGATATTCTGGCGGAGGTACAGCGCAAGAAGGAATCGGTAAAAAAGGCGTCGCTTGATCCGGCGCCCGCGCGAGAGCGCCCGAAAGCATCCGCCGGACAAAAGCAAGGCAGTACGGCGCCGTTTCAGCTCAAGGGCATGACCGGCGAGTTTGAAGCGCCCAGACGGCCTAAAGGCGGGCTCGAAAAGCCGGCGGCAGATTCGCCCTTTGCTAAAAACGCACAGGCGGCGGCAAAGCCGTCGGAGCGTGCCGCTGTGGCAACGCGAACCGATCTGCCGATTAACCGTGCGGCGGCTCCCGGCGCCTTGGGCGACAAGACCCGGATTATACCCGCGGTGAGACCGCAGGGGGACGGAGACCTGCACCTGCGCCGGCAGGAAAAGATACAAAAGTTTGTACAAAGCTCTTTTTCTGCGATTGAGGAGCAGGCAGCGCCGGATGCGGCCGCAGGTGTTGATTCCGACGATATGGACGCAATAGGCCAATATTTTGGCGGTCTGCGCCACAGCAGAACGCTGACCGAGGCAGCGCCTGAAAAGAAGACCGGTACCGGGGGCAAAAGTAAGCCAGCTAAAAAGGCCAAACAGCCTCCAAAAGGGCGCGAGCAGGCGGCTGTGCCGCGCGCCGCAGCTAAGACCAAAAAAGCGCTGCCCGCAGAGGAAGACGAGGAGGGCGAATACACCAGCCCTGCCGACGCGCGCGACGTGCGCTACGATATTTTAAGCATTAAGCGCAGTCTCTCAACCCGTCTGCTGGTCACGGGCGCATGCGCGGCGCTGCTTTTATATCTGGCGCTGTGCAACCTCTATCCGCTGCCGCTTCTGAACCCAATCTGCCCTGAGGTGGATATGCGCGTGTTCATGATGGTTAACCTTGTGGTGTTTGTTATCGGCGCTTTGGCCGCCAACGCTGTTATCGGCGGGGGGCTGGTGTCGCTGTTTACGCTCAAAGCCGACCACGACACGCCTGCGGCGCTTTGTACGCTGGCTGTTATTGCCCATGGGGTGGCGCTGATTATGAACCCCGACCAGATGCGCACCGGCGAAAGCAGCTTTTATTTTGTTGTGGCTGGGCTGACGCTGTTTGCCAATACCGTTGGCAAACGCATGATGATTTTGCGTATTGAGCGCAATTTTGCCGTTGCTTCGGTCGACGCGCAGCGCACGGGCGAATATCTGCTGTCCGGCAGCAACCTGGCCGACAAGCTGGCCGAAGGGCAGGGCTTTTCAGACCCCGCCATTGCCTATCCCGTCAGGGTGGACTTTCCTGAGAAGTTTTTAAAGCTCTCGTACAGCGACGACTATTCCGAAAATTTCAGCCGTTATATTGCGCCGATTTTTCTGCTGTTTGCCGTGGGGCTTTCGCTGGTGTGCTGGCTGGCGTTTGACCGCTCGCCGCTTGAGGCGTTTACCATTTTCTGTGTCGTGCTTTGCATGGCCTCCCCCTTGACGCCCACCATTGTAGGCAACCTGCCGCTGCTGCGAACCGCCAAGCGCCTCTCGCGCGAGGGCGCGTTCATTTCGGGCTACAACGCGGTGGAAACCTTTGAGGATATGAACTGTGTGGCGGTCGATTCGGGCGAGCTGTACCCTGTCGGCGCAGTAGAAATGCACGGCATTAAGGCGTTTGCGCAAAGCCGCATCGACGAGGCTATTCTGGATGCCGCCAGCCTGATGTGCCGGGTGGACGGCTTGCTCAAGAACATTTTTATGGAGATGATCGGCAATAAAAGCGATATTTTAAAGCCGGTTACCGACGTTGTTTATAAGGATGGCAAGGGCTTGGGCGCTCAGGTCGACGGCAAGACGGTTTTAATCGGAAATCGCGCGCTTATGAGCGCTTACGGCGTTGAAATGCCGTCACACGATTACGAAAAGAAATACGTCAAGGGCGACCGGGAGATTCTCTACCTTGCCAATTCGGGTGAGGTGACGGCCATGTTTGTGCTTAGTTACCGCCCGAACGCAGAGGTGGCCCGATGGCTGCAGGTGCTGGCAAAGAAGGAGCTCAGTCTTATTGTCCATGCCACCGACCCCAATATTACGCCCAAGAAAATAGCTGCGGATTATCGCTACCCCGAGGAGTTTATTCAGGTAATCCCCTCTGAGCTGCGTGAGCCATATCTGTCGCTGACCGCTCATAAGGAGCGGGCCAAGGCCTATATCATGTCGCTGACCGGCACCGCTGTTCGGCTGCGGGCGCTGGCTGCTACCCACACGCTCAAGCAGGCGATGGTTATTGGTACGGTGCTGCAAATGGCAGGGCTGGTGTTGGGCTATGCGCTGGTTGCCTTTTTGGCCTTTACCGGTGCGATGTCCGCAATGGGCTTCGGCCAGCTTATAATTTATCAGCTTTTCTGGGCTGTTGCGGTCGCGTTGATCCCCAACTTTAAAAAGATTTAAAACCGGTCAGGTTAAAAGGAAGCGGTTCCGTTGCGTGCGGGCCGCTTCCTTTATTGCAAAGGCTGTGCACAAAGCGGATCAATTTGAAAACCGCGCTGTGCTGATACCTGATTTACGCCTGACTGTGTTGCGGCCCTTTTTGTTACAAAACAATTTCGTTAATCCGGCCTTGTTTTTTGTCGATTTGGAGCTCGCATGAATATGGGCAGAAGCAATTTGCTTCTGCCCATGAGTTTTTTGTTATCGGATTATGCCGTCGAGGAGCCGTAAGTTGCCAAAGATGAGGCGCATAATCTATAGGGGCTTGTGAGCAGACGTTTATTCTTTGGCGCAATGCGCTGGCGCTTTAGGCTGTTTTTCATGCCCGGGCAACAACAGCGTCAGCGACAAAGCCAAAAAGGCAATGCCGACAACGGTATACATAGCCGCCATAATACCATAGGTATCTCCAATTTTGCCGATGACAGGTGCAAAAACACCGCCTACACTAACCGCAAGGCCCAGCGATATGCCGGAAGCAAAGCCGATATGGTTGGGCAGAAACGACTGCCCCATGGCAATCATCGAGCTATAGGGGCCGCTAAGCGCAAGGGCAATAAAAATAACCATGACCGATGCGGCGACGCTGCTGCGGCATTGTATAAAAATAAAGAGGCAAAGGGCTAGTGCGCAAAAGCTGACACGAATCATGCGGCGGAAGCCGAAACGGTCGGCAAGCTGGCCACCCAGCAGGGTGGCGGCGGCGCCGGCCATGGAAAAAACAGTCAGATTTATATTTGCTTCCGCTTTGGTTTGCAGGAATACGCCGATAAAGTACAGTGGAATAAAGGTCGTCAGTCCGTATGCGACAATCGAACGGCAAATAACAACCGTGGTGACCCTTGTAAAGGCGCCCCAGTCGTCGGGTGTTGCGTCGGCGCGCTCGGCGGTTTTCGCAATGCCTGTATCCGCAGTTATTGCACGCAGCTTTGGCAGTACCAGCAGAATAAAACCGGCCATGGCATACGTAGGCACCAAAAAAATGACGGTTCCCTTTAAGCCCCAAAGGGACAGGGCTACGGAAGCGATAATCGGGCCAAGCGCAAAGCCAAGGTTGCCGCCTACGGCAAACACGCTGATGCCGGCTCCCTTTTTTTCTCCCGAAACGTAGTTGGCAATTTTGCCGCCCTCAGGATGAAACAGTGCGACGCCCAGGCCGGAAACTGCGGCCGCAAGGCAGATGGACCAGTAGGACTCGCAAAAACCAACCATGGCAAGGCCTGTTCCCGCAAGCGCCACGCCCACGCTCATAATCCATGGGTATGAGAATTTATCTCCCAAATAGCCAAATAACGGCTGCACGACAGAGGACACCAGACTCGACGCCAAAATTAAAGTGGCGGCGGAGGCATACCCCAACCCCCTGCTGGCAATTAAAAAGGGCAGAATGGCGGGCAGCGCGCCCTGATTAATGTCGGTAAAAAGATGCCCAAGCATGAGCAGGTATCGGTAATTTTTGTTCACGTCTTCGTCTCCCTGTTCATAGTCACAACCGAATTTTATTGTGGGGCAGCCCGGACATCCTGCCGAAAAATAAACAGCAAGGCTGTTTGTGCGCAGCACAAGGGACGCCGTTCGCCTTAAAGCTAGATTAGTTATAGCACCATTGCCGCAAATTGTAAATATCTATGCTTCGCACTAATGGATAGGGCTGCCCAGAAGGGCTGTTCGCGGCTTAAACAGTTGTCATAGCAATCGCCGGTGACGTTATAATCGGTCGGCGTGAAAAGCGGATACGAATTAGTGCGCGTATTTTTGTGTTGCAACGCGGTCAGCTGCAAAACATCGCAGTTGAATTTATTGATTTGAATACGTTGTCTTCCTTAAGCTCAACTGCATGCAAGCAAAATGACGTTTGCCTTTGCACGCTAAATTGCCCTGTTTGTAGACCGTCAAGACATATTGGTTTTCTGGTGGTTTGACTATATATAGTAACCCCAATAAAAACCCCAGCATCTTAGGGGATTATTC
>JAEWYJ010000290.1 GCA_023395695.1 Bacillota bacterium
TTCTCTCACAATCACAAATTGATGCGTTGCTCAAAGGGATGAGCAGTGGTAATATAGATGTCAAGCCCGAAACCCCTGAAAAGCGGATTAAGGAATATGATTTCTATTCGCCAAAAAAGTTTACCAAGGAACAGTTGCGAAATGTAGACAGCATTCACGAGAACCTCTCACGGCTGCTGTCCTCCTACTTTTCAGGCTCTATGCGCATAAACAGCGAGGTGAACCTGCTGCAGGTAGAGGAGCAGCGCTATTACGAGTTTAACAATGCGTTGCCCGACTCGGCGCTGATCGGCCTGATGGAGCTCAGCCCCGGTGATAAAAGCATTAATGAATTCACCATGATGATGGACACCTCTTCTAATCTGGCGTTTTTTATGATAGACCGCCTTTTGGGCGGCAGCGGCAGCAGCTTGATTTTGAACCGCGATTATACCGATATTGAGTTGGGTATTATGCGCAATATCTTCCAGAAATTTTCGGTTTATATGCAGGATGCCTGGCGTGACTACATCGACGTCAATATTGAGCTGGACACGATTGAAACCAATCCCCGGCTGATACAGATTTATGCACCGGAGGACATTGTCGTCATTGTATCCTTTGAAGTAAAAATGCAGGATGTGATCGGCACACTGAATATTTGCATTCCGGCAATAGGTTTGGAAGAGCTGATGGGCAGCTTTGTTTCAAAATATTCCCGCATTTCCAAAAATCTTTCGGACGACGCTAAAAAAGAAATGGCTAAAAAGGTCATTCAAAGGGCGATATATGCTTCCGACCTTAAAATCAACGCCGTACTCGACGAGGTGCAAATGGACCTTCAGGACATTTTACACCTTCGGGTAGACGATATTATAAAGCTTGAAAACCCCGCAGGCGGCGACGTTAAAATTCTGGTTGACAGTCAGCCGTGGTTTTGTGGCAAAATGGGTATCGTAAAGGCGAACAAAGCAATAAAGATTACTAAATCGCACCCGCCCGATGCTTTGAGAATTGAGAGGAGTTAGATTTATTTTGGATAATGCAGCGAAAGACACCTGCACAGGACTTTCACCAATGGAAATAGATGCCATTGGCGAAGTATTAAATATCAGTATGGGTTCGGCGGCAACGGCCGTTTCCACAATGTTGGACAAGCAGGTCACCATCACGACGCCGCGCGTCAGCGTGGAGCCGCTGGGGCTGGTAGAGTACTCTGCGCTTGAGCCGGCCTTAAGTGTAAAAATCTCCTATACAAACGGTCTGAGCGGCGCTAATGTATTAATTTTTCGCCAGCGCGACATGCAGCTGATTTTAAACCAGCTTATGGGGATTGACGAGCCTCCCAGCGAAGATTTTGCACTTGACGAGCTGAGTATGAGCGCCGCCTGCGAGGTTATGAACCAGATGATGGGTGCGTCGGCCACCGCTCTAGCCGAATTTTTGGGTAAGCCGGTCAATATTTCGACGCCGGAAGCACGGATTATCACGTCGGATTTTACCTTTGCAGACGCCATCGGTATGGATGTCAACCAACAGATTGTTTCAGTCCATTTCAACATGGACATTCAGGGTGTTATGACCTCCGAGTTTGTCAGCACCATGCCATGCAACCTTGCTAAATCAATGGTGGGTGGGTTTTTTGGGGAAGCAACAACCGAAGAAGATCCCGCGCCTACGACAGCCCCCGAGCCGGTTGTTCCACCGCCTCAGCAGGCCGCGCCACCGCCAGCCCCCGTGCAGCAACCGGCCCCTGCACCTGTAACCATGCCGGCGCCACAACAGGCTCCGCCACCAATACCGGCGCAGGCCACACCGCCCATGCCGCCTCAGCAAGCGCCTCCGGCCGCGGGGATTCCGGGTTATCCGCCCTATTACCCGCCCTATCCGCCTTATCCGCCCGCAGGGGCGCCAAGCGCCTATCCGGGTTATCCGCCGCCCTATTATCCTTACCCGCCCTATCCGCAGCCGCCTGAACCACCGGCACCGGCGCCTTACGCACAAAAGAACGAGCCGCAGCCGCCGGCCAAGGTACAGAATGTCCAGCTGCCACAGTTTGGCAAAAGCAACCCCACCGGCGAGCCTGTTCTGGGCGGCAACGCAGACCTATTAATGAACGTGCCGCTCGACGTCACCATTGAAATTGGGCAGACGCGCAGAAAGATTAAGGATATTATGGCCTTTGCGCAGGGGACTGTCATCGAGCTTGAAAAGCAGGCCGGCGCCCCGGTGGATATTGTGGTAAACGGTCAGCTGATCGCCCACGGCGACGTGGTGGTTATTGACGACAACTTTGGCGTTCGCATCACCGAGATTCTTGGCACAAGGGCATTGCTCTCCTCTCTGGAAAAAGATTTATAAAAAATTCTTTTAAAATATATCAATACATCCCGAAAGGAACTGGATTTTATGGACAAGAAAATTATGATCGTTGACGACGCCGCTTTTATGAGAATGATGATCAAGAACAGCCTCACCGGCAACGGCTATACCAACATTATTGAGGCCGCGGACGGGCAGATTGCTTTTGAGACCTTTAAAACCGAAAAGCCCGACCTTGTCATCATGGACATCACCATGCCGAATATGGACGGCATACAGTCGCTGCAGGCTATTAAGTCCTACGACCCCAACGCTATGGTTGTTATGTGCAGCGCCATGGGCCAGGAAGCGATGGTTGTCGACGCTATCCGTTTTGGGGCGCTGGACTTTATTGTAAAGCCTTTTAAGCCGGACCGCATTTTGCAGACGGTTAAGAAAATTCTCGGTTAATTTATTTTTAAAGACAGGACAGGGTAAAAGCGTGGAAAGATTAGAGGCCTTTTCGGTATTTTTTTCTGTTTTTCTCACCTTGGCATTCGTGTTGTTTCTGGCGTGGTTTCTGCTGCGTTGGATTGGTGGCCACAGCCCCATTCAGAGCAGTTTTAAACACATCCGAATCCTTGACCGGGTGGTGATTGACCGTGAAAAATATCTGTTACTCGTCTCGGCGGGTGACAAAACCCTGCTCATTGCCATGAGTGCCGGCGCCGTCACAACAATCTGTGAATTTGATGCGCAGCAGCGGGCGTTGTTTGAGGCCGCCCCCGAGGCGGAGCAGCGCTTCTCCGCCGTTATACAGCAAATAAGACGCAAACGGAACAGCTCTTCCGCCGAAGGAGGAGATGGTTTATGACCAATCGCGCGCAATGTAAGGCGACGCTGAAAAGGCAATTGCTGCTTTTTGGCGCTTCGCTGCTTGTGGTGCTTTTACTGATGCTGTTTTTGCTCAATACCACTGCATTGGCAGCGCCTGGCATTTCAATCGATTTTATCGCTGACGATACCGGCAGCAGCGCTATGGGCGCTCTGGATTTGATGTTCCTGTTTGTCCTTATCTCGCTTATCCCCAGTATCCTGCTCATGATGACCAGCTTTACCCGCATTATTATTGTGTTGTCTTTTATGCGCAACGCACTGGGCACACAGCAGTCGCCGCCTAACCAGGTTTTGGTAGGGCTTGCGCTGTTTTTGACGCTGTTTATTATGACGCCCACCTTTGAAGAGATTAAAGCCACCGCTTACGACCCTTATAAGGCCGGCAGCTACACTGCCGCCGAAGCCACGCAGGCGGCGCAGTTGCCCTTAAAGCAGTTTATGCTTGAGCAGACAACCCCCAAAGCACTCAACCTCTATTTGAGTATTTCCGGCAGCGAACTCCCTTCGGTACAGTCGGGAGAAACCGCCGAAAGCCTGACGCGTCTGAGCCTGTTTGTTATTGTGCCCGCATTCATTACCAGTGAGCTTGAGCGCGCCTTCCTGATCGGCTTTCTGCTTTATTTACCCTTTTTGATAATCGATATTGTCGTCTCAAGCGTGCTGATGTCAATGGGCATGGTTATGCTGCCACCCGCCACCATTTCGCTGCCCTTTAAAATTTTACTCTTCGTGCTGGTAGACGGCTGGAGCCTGCTGCTCGGCACACTTGTGCAGGGTTTTCGGTGACGTTATTATCTAACGCTTGACCCACCGCGAGCCGATATGCCCGCATGTGTTCCCGCACAGATTTTTTCTTGTTTTAACAAAAACAACAGTATAATCCTGTTAGAATTTAAGGGCAGGTGAACCGCTTGACGCAGGACCAAATCATGGATATTTTTACACAGGCTTTGCTGGTCTCGCTCAAGCTGGCCGCGCCGCTCTTAATCACCAGTATTCTTATCGGTCTGATAGTTGCTATTTTTCAGGCGGCTACCCAAATTCACGAGCAGACGCTCACCTTTGTCCCCAAGCTGATTATTATTGCCTTTATGCTGCTGTTTACCGGGCATTGGATGATCAGCACCATGCTGGATTTTGTCCACTGGCTGTTCAGCCTTATTCTTCTGTTATGAGGTGCCGTTGTGACCATACAGCTTGAGGGCCTGAATATTTATTTGCTGGTATTTGCCAGAATGTCGGGTTTTATATTTTTCAACCCACTGCTGGGGCGCAAAAACATACCGTCCCAGATCCGGGCCGGGCTGGTGCTGCTGCTTACCATGCTGATTGCCCCGGTGCTGCAGGGGCCGGAGATTGCTTACGACAGCGTGGATATGCTGTTTGCATTATTCAGGGAATTGTCACTAGGTTTTATC
>JAEWYJ010000306.1 GCA_023395695.1 Bacillota bacterium
ACTATATGGTGTTTCTGGTGTTATCATATCTAAGCGTAGATGTTTATCTGTCGCAGGTCATTTCTTATTCCTGCGGCATGCTTAACAGCTATATCATCAACCGCAGCTGGACTTTTGGCAGCCAAAAGCGTTTTTTCAGCGTACAGATGCTTGCATTTATCGCAGTGAATTTGATTCTGCTGCTGTTGAGCCTCGGCGTGCTGTGGTTCGGCACGCGGCTGGGCTACGGTAAGCTGGTATCGAAGCTTGGCGCCACTGCCGTAACGCTGGGGGTCGGCTTTGTCGTCAACCGGCTATGGGTATTTAAAAAGATATGATGTCCATTTTGCAACAAAGGAGGTGCCGGCATGGCGGAAAAGAAGGAGACCAAAACCATTGCAACCAACCGACAGGCGAGGCATGAGTACTTTGTGGACGAAAGCTTTGAAACCGGTATTGCCTTGAGCGGTACCGAGGTGAAAAGCCTGCGGGCCGGCACGGTTAACCTTAAGGACAGCTGGGTCGATATTGGCGCCGGCGAATTGGTGGTTAAGCAGATGCATATCAGCCCCTATGAGAAGGGCAACATATTTAACAAAGACCCCATGCGCGAACGCAAGCTTTTAATGCACCGCAGGGAGATTAATCGTCTTTACGGCATGGTGCGCCAGCAGGGCTATACGCTCATTCCGCTGTCGCTCTACTTTAAGGGCTCACTGGTCAAGCTGCAGTTGGGGCTTTGCCGCGGCAAAAAGCTTTACGACAAGCGCGAGGACATGGCTAAGCGCGATGCAAAGCGTGACATTGACCGCGCGATAAAGGAGCGGCAGAGATAAGGAGCGATATGCATGAGCCATAGCTGGAGATGCCCAAAATGTGGCAATGGGTCGTATGAGACCGACCAGTTCCAAGCCACTGGCGGTACGTTTGCCAAGCTGTTTGACGTTCAGAACAAGCGCTTTACAACGGTAAGCTGCACGCAATGCCGCTATACCGAAATTTACAAGGCGGATGTCAGCGAGCTTGAAAATATTCTGGATTTTTTCATTGGGGGTTAATACTCCCCATATATGGGGGCGTAAAGGTTTCGACGGGGATTGTGAAGCAGAAAAAGCGAGCAGAGGGCGGGCCCTCTATAATACCCGAACTTTAAATTTAAACGCAGATAATAATATCGCGTACGCAGCCTAATTAGGCTGCCGTCCTACCGTGGAGCACCGCGGCCGCGGCTAGGGCGTCGATTAGCGGTTAATTCTTTGGGGAAGCTCCTCGCACCCTTAGAACACTAGAGGATACCGATGCGGGCAGCCTGTTTGTCGGCGGCCCGATGGGGGAATCTTAAACGACAGACTGCGCTCGGAGAGGTTTCTGTGAATCGGTTTTCGGACAGGGGTTCTATTCCCCTCGCCTCCACCAATTATAAAAGGCCAGTCTTCGGACTGGTCTTTTATAATTGGTGGGCCGCTGCGGCGGGGTATCCGCTCGCTTACACTCGCTCGACGTGCGGTAGGAACCTACGGTTCCCCCACACACGCCTCCTCCCTTGCGGGCGCGTTACAATTTGCGCCTGATATTTTTCGTTATGCGGTGTCATAGGAGCGATAGTTTAAACCCGCCCCCAAGCGCTTAATGACATACATATACCCCACCAAATACATTGAAAAAAAGACTTTAAAATGCAAATTCTAAGGCATTTATATTTTTGATAAACCCGCTTTCTAACCCACTGGTCAAAATTTCGTTAAAATATCGTCTGATTCTTTGACGCCACTCTGCACCGTTGCCCCGTCTATTACTCTAAAACTTGTGGGATCTTTGTAAATTTATAGAACTTTTAAGTTGAAAGAGCTGACGGGTATGTTGTATAATTTTTCAATACACCACTCAGGCGATATTCAAAGCGTGCCAAAATATATAAAATGATATGGAATGACAACATGGTTAAAAACTACATCAGTTTTATTAAGTACGGGGCTAAGAACAAGGCCCTTAACCTGACGACCTTTTTTATAAACCTGGTTATATTATCATGGTCGGCCTATGACTTTGCTAAAAGCGACGACCTGTATATGATGCGGATTATTGTGCTTTTGTTGCTTTTGTGGGAGGTTGTTGGAACCTTTGCCGACTTGTGGAACTTTTTAAAGCGGCATAATATGGAGATGGAACATTGTTATCCGCAGCCGCAGAAAATTACTATCAGCAAAAAGGAGCAAGGGCTGGATTACTATGTGTATTCTTCAAACCGAAATATCGCTCTGTACTCAGATACAGTAAACCGGTTCCTTCAGCAGGGGCAGGATTTTCAATGTGTGAAAGATGACGATAAGCAAGAGCAGACCGAGAAGTTTATCTTGAATAATTTTAACAGCCTCCTGAATTTTTTAAAAGTCCGGTGGCAGCAGTGCAACGCCTCCGGCGTGCATTTTTACAACGAGGACAAGCTTTGTCTGGCTCAGGATATTACCCCGGAAAGTCCGCTGGTTGTCAGCAAAGGGAATTATTATAATACGCACCTTACCAATAAGTGCTATTACGCGCGGGTTTATACAGACACCGAGACAAGAAGCTCTCCGCTGTATGAAAAATACCGGGACGGTATACCAAGCATTACAGAGTCTGAAATGAGCAATGAGATTGGCGTCTCTACTATCGGGATTACCTCCGACGGGTTCATAATTCTTCTCGAACAGGGCCTTCATGCCAATTCATCTTCTAATTTGATTGTTCCCACAGGAAGCGGATCGGCCGACTGGGCGGACTATATCCCCGAGAGTTCCTTAAACACGATTATCGCCGCCACTAATCGGGAGCTTTGTGAGGAGGTGGGCAAGAGCGCTTCCTGCTGCAATGCCATTGCAACGACAAGGGTTCTTGGGTTTTACCGGTGGGTGAACTTTGGCGGAAAGCCTGAATTCTTGAGTGTTTCAAAGATGAATATTTCCCTTACCGAGATTTTCCCCTCCGAAAAGGAACAACGGCAGAACAAAATTTCCAAATATATCGTCAACTTTCCTCAAAAGCAAATCAGCTGGGCAGATTTAGATGAATTTTTAAACGACCTTCAAACGAATGAGCGCTGCTCCTTCCCGCTTTATATGAATATTCAGGTTCTTAAAGACTATATAAATGCAGGGCAAGAGGATTTATATAATTTTCTATTCCAATAAAAAAGCGCAGCTTGCCAAACCGGAGAAGCGATGCTTTTTATCAAATTTTTGCCTCCACGCGTCCCGTAGAAGCTTAAGTGCGTAAATTCATATGTTTTATGTAGACTTTTTTGCGTTTTCGGGATATGATAGTTTGCGAATAGAAAACGCCGTCGGCTGACAGGCCCATTTATGGCGTTTATCTTTACAGGCGTGGCGTAGGCCTGACGCCGTTCGTTTTTTAAAAAACGGATTCCATCAAATTATAAGAACAGGAGAACCACAATGTCGCATGATGAGCATTGCGGTTGTGGCTGCGGCCACGACCATTCGCATTCCTGCGGGACTGGCGTTCCCGCTTCGCCACATGAAGTATCAGAAAATCAAAAGGATTTTCTGCATCAGCTGAGTCACCATCGCTGTTTGCCTGTAGCCCGCTTCTCGGTTCAGGACAGCCGACAGACAGATTTTGTTGCTACGGCTCTGGCGCCGGTCTTTATCCGCAGCGTTGCCGACGATATGGCCACGGTCAAGGAGGCGGGCGTTTTTTTGCAGACGCTGGAGGACATGGGCCTTATCACACTGGATTACGACCTTCCCATTAACAAATATGGTTATGAGGCGTATAAGGACAGCACCCTCTATGCATATTTCTGCGCCACCGTGGCGCAGGGAGCTACCAGACCCGATTTTTTGGGCGATACCCCCATATTGGAGCTTGGGAGTATGGCGCTGACCGATGCGGGAGAGAAAATTGCCGCCGCCCATTGTGACCATACGCACCATCACCACGGGTAAGGGAATATCAGACCTTTCCCCAATAATCGGATACTCCACCTTCTGAATGTCGATATTCGTAAAATTAAAGGCGCCAAAAGAGTCACACCTGACCCTTTTGGCGCCTTTGTCTGAATAGTTGTGGTTTTAGCAGGCGATAGCCGACAAACTTCCAAACCGCCCCATCTTGACGGCCAGTTTTTCGCTCTTTATTGTCCTCGCTGTTGACGGGCGTCAGCCCGTCTGCTTGTGCGTTCTTGCAGGAAGGCAAATCTGCACATTCATCCACGCTGGCACTAAAATGCAGCATTCCCCGTCAGGCCTTCTGTAAAACTGCCTTTTCAATCGTTCGGGCGACGGCGTCCTCCCAGAATGCGCCAATAACGATATTGGCGACGGCCTTGGCTTGCGGCACAGCGTTGGCCATAGCCGCGCCCACACCGGCCAGCTCAAGCATAGCGCAGTCGTTGCGCTCGTCGCCAAACGCCATAACCTGCGCAGGGTCAATATTCAGGTGTCCGCACAAAAACCGCAGCGCTTCTCCCTTGGTGGCACGGCGGTGGGTAATCTCAATATTGCCCGGCAGCGAGCAGGCCACCGAAATGTCGGGGAATTCCGCCGCAAGCGTTTCCATCATGCGATCACGCAGCGCAATATCCTTAAAAAAGGTCTGTATCTTTTGTACAGGCTTGCCCAGGTTGAGGATGTGCTGTGGCAGATTCTCAACCGGCTGGCGCGTTTCAAGAATAATCTGCCGCGCATTAATGTCGGAGACCCACTCCTCGACATGGCTGTAATAACGTGCGTCCATATAGCCGCAGCTGTCGTCCACGAAGCAGTCCATGGTAGCGGGCAGCGTGCTTAACAGTGCGAAGATGCGTCCGGCCAGCTGTACCGGCAGCTCGGCACGGTATAAGGCTTTTTGCTCGGCGCAATCGTAGACCTGTGCGCCGTTCATCAAAATGGCGTACCGTATAAACGGCAAACGGCGCAGCGAGTGGGGAATTGCCCCGTAAAACCGGCCGGTAGCGGGGACAATGATAACCCCGCGCCCAGCGGCTTGCGTTAAAATTTGTTCGGTATAGCTGCTGATCTGCCGGTCATGTCCAAGCAGGGTGCCGTCCAGATCGCTTAAAATCATCTTAATATCCACGCCGTGTCCTTTCAAAAGTGGTTTATTTACACCGAGTAGGTGTTGGCGGTGGTGTTGCCGCCCGCCCCGGCCCAATCGGTATGAAAAAAACGGCCCCGGGGCTGATCGATGCGCTCGTAGGTGTGCGCACCAAAATAATCGCGCTGGGCCTGCAACAGATTGGCGGGCAGCGATTCGGCCGTATAGCCGTCAAAATAAGCCAGCGCGGACGAAAATGCCGGAACCGGAATGCCCGCCTGAACCGCCGACGCAACCACGTTGCGCCAGGCTGGAATCAGCGTTTGGATTGTCTCGCAAAAATAAGGGTCCAGCAGCAGGTTTGAGAGTTGAGGCTGCCGCGCGTAAGCTTCGCTGATTTTTTCAAGAAAAACGCTGCGGATAATGCAGCCGCCCCGCCACATCAGCGCAATGGCGCTGTAATCCAGCGTCCAGCCATAGGTCTGCGCCGCGCTTTTGAGCAGCGCGTAGCCCTGAGCATAGGAAATAATTTTGGAAGCATACAATGCCTGACGGATATTTTCAACCTGCTGTGTGCGTGTGCCGCCAAGCGGTGCAATACGCTTGTTGAACGCGGCTGCAGCGGTTACCCGCTCCTCTTTCATGGCCGAGAGGCAACGCGCAAAGACCGCTTCGCCGATCAGCGTCAGCGGAACGCCCTCGTCGAGCGCGGTTGTTGCCGTCCATTTTCCGGTGCCCTTCTGGCCTGCCGCGTCAAGAATATGCTCGAGCACCGCCTCGCCGTTTTGGTCGCGGTAACCCAGAATATCGGCTGTTATAGCGACAAGGTAGCTGTCAAGCGCGCCCTTGTTCCACTCGGCAAACGCCTTGTGCATCTCCTGCGGCGTCATGCCCAGGCCGTCGCGCATAAGCTGATATGCTTCACAGATCAGCTGCATATCGCCGTATTCAATGCCGTTGTGTACCATCTTGACAAAATGGCCCGCGCCGTTTTCACCCACCCAGTCACAGCAGGGCGTGCCGTCCTCGACCTTGGCGGCGATGGCCTGAAAAATATGCTTGACCTGCGGCCATGCCGCTACCGAGCCGCCCGGCATCAGCGAAGGGCCGTGCAAAGCCCCTTCCTCGCCGCCCGAGACGCCGACGCCCAGATATAAAAGCCCCTTAGACTCAACATAGGCCGTACGGCGGATCGTGTCCGGAAAATGGCTGTTGCCGCCGTCGATGAGGATATCTCCGGGAGCCAGCAGCGGTATGAGCTGCTCGATGAGCGCATCGACCGCTGTGCCTGCCTTGACCATCATCATCACCTTGCGCGGGGTGGCCAGACGCTCGACGAGCGACTGGAGCGACTCGGCGCCGATGATATTTTTTTGGGCGGCACGGCCCGCCGTAAAGTCTTTGACGCGCGCAACGGTTCTGTTATAAACGGCGACGGTAAATCCCTTCGATTCCATATTCATCACAAGGTTTTCGCCCATTACCGCCAGCCCAATCAGGCCGATGTCCGCTTTTTTCATAGATATATTCCTCCTGCCGCAGGCTTTACTCGGTGTGGCGCACACCGCCACACACTGCCTTAGTCTAATTATAATATCAGTTTTTTCAGGGGCTGTCCATACAAGCCCTTGCGGTTTGCCAGCTATAAAAACGGGCGGCTGCCCAACAAAAGCCGGCAGCCGCCCGACCTGCCATAGCAGGTTAATCAGTTATACTTTGCCCAAAGCTGGGTCCACTTTTCCTGAATGGCGCTCTTGTTAGCCGACAGATATTCCTGGTCCTCGGGGAATACCTTAATCTCGCTGTAGTCGATCAGGTAGGGATTGGTGCTGGGCAGGTTGGCGTTGGCCGGGCGCGAGGAGGAGTTCTGCGCATAACCGGTCTGGCATTCCTCGGAGGTCAGATACTCGATGAAAGCCTTGGCCTGCTCAATGTTTTTGGCGTTTTTGACAATGCCCGCGCCGAAGGGGCCGGAGGTGGTGCCTTCCTCCATGTAAACAATCTCGACATTGTCGGCGCCCGACTGCAGCAGCTCGACGCAGACATTTTCATAGGTCAGACCGACGACATATTCGCCCTCGGCAACCTGCTTATACACGGCGGAGGAGCTCGTGGTGGTCACACCGGCGAGGTTCTGGATGAACTTTTCGATGTAATCCCAGGACTCCTGTGTGTCGTAGCCGCCCATGACCAGCAGCTGGGTTGAAAGGTGGCGCCAGGCCGAGGAGCTGGAGGTCGGGTCGGAGTGGATAATCTTGCCCTTGAGCACAGGGTTCAGAAGGTCGGCATAGCCCTTAATCTCAAGACCCAGCTCCTTTTCAAGCTCCTTGTTGACGAGCAGGTTGCTGGTCTGGATCATAAAATAGTTGAAATAGCCGTTGCTGCGGTAGGCTTCGGGATATTCGCTGTCGTGGGAGGAAACATAGGGCTCCCACAGGTCGGGGTACTTTGCCAGGTCGGAAGGTGTCAGACCACCCCACATGACGTCGCACTGGGGATTCTCCTTCTCGGCCTGGATTCGGGCAATGCATTCGCCCGCCGAGCCTGAGATAATCTCGACTTCAACGCCGGTCTTTTCCTCAAAGGCAGGAATAACGCGTTCAATGTTGCTGTCGTCGGTTGTGGTGTAAATGGTCAGCTTACCGCCCAGCTTGGCGTTTTCTGCAGGCGTGCTCTCAGACGCCGGCGTGCTGGCCGAGGGAGCGGGTGTGCTGGCCGACGTGCCGCCGCAGGCGACAAGAGCCAGACAAAGGCATACTGCCAGTGACAGAGCAAACAGTTTTTTAAACATTTGAATACTCCTTTCCAATTGCGGATTTCATGGTTCCGCACACCATTTATGGGTCGATTGGTTATCAAAAGGACAAGGCCGCGTGGTTAAAGCGCGTGCATTCCTCCTTTCTTACATTGGCGATGTCCCGGTTTGGGCGACTTTCAGATTATGCCAGCCGCTACAGCTTGATGTCCTCGGCTTTTGAAATTTTCATATAAAGCAGCAGCGAAATCGTCGTCAGAATAGTCAGGATGGTGGCGAAGGCCGCAGCTGTGCCGTAGGTGCCCCGGTTGACCGCAATATAGGTCGAAAGCGTCAGCGTAATCGTCTTGCTGTTATAGAGAATGATAGCGGTCGAAAGCTCGGTGATAATGGCAATCCAGCTTAAAATAGCGCCCGCTATAATGCCATTGGACATCATCGGTACCGTCACCTTGAAAAACGCGCCCATCTTGGAGGAGCCCAGACTGATAGCCGCCTCCTCAATGGTAATTGGTATCTGCTGCAGGCTTGCAACGGAGGAACGGATGGTGTAGGGCAGACGCCGGATACACAGCGCGATGACCATAATTGCCATACTGCCGGTCAGCACGAGCGGCCCGCGGTTAAACGAGACCACCAGCGCGATGCCTACGACTGAGCCGGGGATAATGTAGGGCAGCATGGAGATAACGTCGATGGCGTTATTCACAACGCTTTTGCGCCGGACAACAAGGTAGGAGATTAGAATGGCGACAAAGATGATAATGACCAATGCCACCACGCCGATGACAACGGTATTCTTAATGGCCAGCAACAGCTGCTTTTTCATGGCTGCCTCGTAGCTGACAAAGGAATAGCCCGGCGCGAACAGCTTGTTGTTGACATTCTTAAAGGAGGTATACATCACGTAAAGCTGGGGCACAAACGCGATAAAGACCAAAAGGTAAGCAAACAAGTGGATAACGACGCTAAAAAGGCCGCCGGGCGTCTTTTTTTGTACCGGTTGCAGCGCGTTGAGCGAAAAGCTGAACCGCGACGCCGTGTACTTTTGAATCAGAAAAATGACGGCGGTAATCAAAATGGCAATGACGCTGATGGCAGCGGCAAAATTGTGGTCGCCGCCCTGCTCGCCCAAGTATTGGTTATAGATTTCGACCGGGAAGGTTCGGTAGCCCTCGCCGATGAGCAGCGGGGAGCCAAAGTCGGCAAAGGCGCGCATAAACACAAGCAGTGCGGCGGCCAGCACGGTCGGCATGGTCAGCATCAGCGTGACGTTAAAGAAACGCCGGATGCCGGTGCAGCCAAGGTTTTCCGACGCCTCGATCAGTGAGTTGTCG
>JAEWYJ010000075.1 GCA_023395695.1 Bacillota bacterium
CGACAACCTTCACCTCTTTTTCAGAGGATTGCACAACCGGCCATTTCACCTGCAAGTGCGGCTATGAGGGCGATTACGATTTTGTCGGCGGCAGCCGCGCCAAGCTGGCATGGAAGATTGACTGGCCAATGCGCTGGAAGGCTGAGGGCGTCGATTTTGAGCCGGGCGGCAAGGATCACGCCTCCCCGACCGGCAGCTACCAGACCAGCCGTATCATCTCGGACAAAATTTACGGCTACGAAGCGCCGTATTTCACCGGCTACGAGTTCATCGGCATCAAGGGCATGACCGGCAAGATGTCCGGCTCATCAGGCCTCAATCTTACGCCTGAGACGCTGCTGAAAATTTACCAGCCCGAGGTCATTTTATGGCTCTACTCCAAGACCGAGCCGCTCAAGGCTTTCGATTTCTGCTTTGACGAGGAGATTTTGCGCCAGTATTTTGAGTTTGACAAGGCGCTTAACGACTACCGCGCGGGCAAGGGGGACGAGCGCCTCAACGCGATTATGTATAACTTCGAGGTGCCCGGGCACACGGTCGACACGGTGCCGATGAGCCAGCTGGTGCAGTTGGGCAGCACCGTGGACTTTAATCTGGATGCACTTGAGACGGTGTTTGAAAAAATCGGCACCCCCTATAAGCGCACGGAATTTGCCGAGCGTCTGGCGCTTGCGCAATTCTGGCTGGAGCAGTGCTCGCCCGAAAATGCCTACAAGCTGCGCAGCCTGCGCGATTTTGAAGTTTACAATGCGCTTTCTGCCGGGGAGCGGCAGGAGATTGCACTGCTGTTTGAGCACCTCTCAACGGTGGAGGACGGCCTTGACGATTTAAACACCTTCCTCTATTCCGTTTCGCGCACCGTGTTCCCGGGCGGAGACGACAAGGAGATGAAGGCCAAGCAGGGGCGGTTCTTCAAAAACGTTTACCGGCTGCTGCTCAATAAAGAAAGGGGCCCGCGGCTTTACCTGTTCCTGCATGCCATTGATAAGACGCGCTATCTGTCGTTGCTCGATTTTTCGGCCCCCGCCACCGCCGGGGAGCTGGCCGCCGCGCAGCCCGAAGCGACGGTTGAGGAAAAGCCGGCAGAGACGGTCGCGCCTTTAAAGCCCGAAATTGCAATAGATGATTTTGCCAGGCTTGACTTCAGAGTCTGCAAGGTGCTTGAATGCGTCGAGGTGCCCAAGGCGCGCAGCCTGTTGAAGCTGACGCTGGACGACGGCCTTGGCGGACGGCAGATTGTGTCGAGCATCAAGGGCGAATATAAGCCCGAGGAGCTGGTTGGCCGCAAGATTATTGTGGTGGCGAACCTCAAGCCGGCCAAGTTTGGCGGCGAGAAGAGTCAGGGCATGCTGCTGGCCGCTACAAGCGAGGCGAGTGGTTGCAAGGTCATTTTTGTGGACGATTCGGTGCCCTGCGGCACCGCTATCGGGTGATATTATATAAAAAGAGCAATAAAAATCCCGCCGCACAACGTTGTGCGGCGGGATTTTTGGCTGGGAACAATACAGATTGGCGCCTTAAAAAGCCAGCCCGTACATGCAGCCGTTTTTTGCGCTGTCGCATTGTTCTTCCCGGCATATGCCAGCCTGCTTTCGCTGTTCCTTGCGGCGCAAAAACAGCTTGGCCATTACAGGCAACTTTTAGAATTGATCCGTTGTAAAATAATTATTCAAAGCGGTGCAGCGTGCAGACCGACTGGCCCTGCACAAGCTCAATAATGCCATAGCCGCGTTGACCGTCGCGGGGCTTCGAGAGGCTGCCGGGGTTCATAAGCCGCACGCCAAGCACATCGCGGCAAAGCTGGCGGTGGGTATGCCCAAACAGCGCAATGTCGGCATTTTGACGTTGCGCCTGTGCGGCCAGCCGTTCGGTTGTCTCGTTGACGCAAAACAGATGGCCGTGGGTCAGCAGTAGGCGCGCGTCGCCGGTCTCCACAATTGCTGTATCCGGCGCGGTGGAAATATAATCGCAGTTGCCGCGCACAAACCGGATGGGCAGCAGCGGCCAAACAGCACGCAAATCGTCCATATCCTGCGCGCCGTCGCCAAGGTGTACCAACAGGTCGATGGTGTCCTTTTCGCGCAGCACAAGGCGATAAAGCGTGTCAAAATCGTGGTGGGTATCTGATACTACAAGAATTCTCATGTCAAAAGTCCTTTATAAAATTCCGGCTAAGGCCAGGCTGTATTTTATCTTATCATCTGCGGCCGGCTTTGTAAATTATACGGGCGGCAGATATGGCAAATAATTTGCCGCCGAGGCGAATAGCTATTGATGTGGCGGTATTGCAGAAAGTTATGCCACCCTTAAAGGAGTGATGCGCCGTGCCGCAAAACACCCTATTACCGCTGGCTTTAAGCGCGGCAGCCGGTGGCGCTACCATGATAGGCGCGCTGCTGGCTGTTATGGTGCGTCGCCCCAAGGCGTCGCTGCTGACGCTGGCGCTGGGCTTTTCGGCCGGGGTTATGCTGTCGGTATCGCTTTTGGAGCTGCTGCCCGACGCGGTTGGCGTGCTGCTGTTTGAAATGCCGGGTCTGGCCGGAACCGCCGTGGCGGTCTTTTCGTGCGCGGCGGGCATGCTCTGCTCACAACTTTTGGATTCGGTGCTGCCCCAGGCCGTTGAGCAGGCCGGCCAGCGGGAACGGCAGTTGCTGCGGCTGGGCATCTTTTCAATGCTGGCGCTGATGCTGCACAACCTGCCCGAGGGCATGGCGGTGTTTTTGAGCGCGAGCCGGGATGTTAAGATGGGGCTCAAGCTCTGCGCGGCCATTGCGTTGCACAACATCCCGGAGGGGATATCGGTCGCCATGCCGGTGTACGCAGCGCTCGACCGTCGTGCGCCGGCCTTGCTGCTGGCGGCGGCCTCAGGCGCGGCGGAACCGCTGGGCGCACTTTTGGCGCTGCGGTTTTTGCAGCCGGTGCTGACCGAGCGGGGGCTGGCCATGATGTTTTGCGCCATTGCAGGGCTAATGAGCGCCATTGCGGTTGCCGAGCTGCTGCCCGCGGCGCTGCGTGGCAAGCAGGCGGGGTATGGCGTGGCGGGGGTGCTGTTTGGCATTCTGCTCATGCTTGTAAACTGCTGCCTGTTTTAGGCTTGCACTTACCGGTGTCCCAATACCTCGGGGCCTGCGGCCTGAACGCCGCGGGCTGTTTTTGTTGGCTTCACTATGCCTCAGCCGGGGTGTTTTCCTCGCCTTTTATCTAAACCGTCAGGCAAACAAGACGGAACCGTGCGACGGTATTTTATGACTGAGTGTGTAGGATGCAGGGAGCGTCGCGATTATCAGGGCGACAACGGTGCAGGCACAAAGTCACGAATTTTAAGCGGAAGATTGCCATAAACCGCGTACTAGTACCCTAAAGTATTTCCGCATGCAACCGGCAGCGTAAATGGGGCAACCTAACCGTTGTGCTCACAGCGGCCTTTACTGCGCAAAACAAATGGCTGTCGGGGTGTTCAAATAAATTCCCGCAAGATAAGTGCCAATTTGCACCGGAAGATAAAAATGAATTTGTTGTAAACTTTGAAAAAAATCTCAAAAATCCCTTGATTTTTTTGAAAAATGAGCTAGAATATTATTAGCACTCAAAAGATAAGAGTGCTAATAAAGTCAAATAAAAATATATATAAATGGAGGAACAGCAATGA
>JAEWYJ010000192.1 GCA_023395695.1 Bacillota bacterium
TCCCTATACCGCGCTGCTGGAGCAGCAGGCGCAGGCCGAGGTGCTCAGAAAGGCCGACCTGGCCCTCCAGCACGACGACCATGCGCATTACCGCATTTTTTGTTATTATACCAACGCGCCCGACCGCAATTTTGAGCTTTTTCAGCTTGAGATGGATCCGGGTCACAGCCATGAGTCAATCGGCCACCCGGAAAAGTCGCAGGAGTTCATTATGGTCTTTGCCGGCTGTCTCAAATTGACGGCAAACGGCCGAACCCATATCCTGCGGCAGGACGACGCCATTGGCTTTATAGCCTCGAACCGGCATACTTATACCGCCTGCGGCAGCGAAATGCTCCGGGCCGCCATCATTAATTTTTATCCCGCTTAAAGCGGACTATCAAAAAGCCGTCGCCGGGCATCACATCCCGGAAACGGCTTTTTGGTGCGATTAATATAGCAATCGGCTTGTTCCTGTGGCTTGCTTCTGCGTTGCTGCATGGCGCTGCTAAACGCGCGCTCATCCGCCTTTGTCATCCGCATTTCGGCGTAAAAGCCTTGCAAAGGCCCGCCTGTTTTTAACAGTGTCCGACGGTGCTTTGCAATTTATCAGGTTACAAATGCGGTTGGGTCGGAGAAATATCCCCCGCCTTCTTCTTACCGCTTTTGGCCTTGCCCTGCAGCTCCGGTACCGGCGCTACTTCGTTTTTGGAGAAATGCTGTTTCTTATTGCTTTCGGTTCCGTGCGGTTCCTTGGGGTCCGGTCTTTTCATACCTGCCTTAGCCATTCAAAGTCGCTCCTTTCATTGCATTTTTCTAAAAAAACGCCGATGGATACTGCCTCGGCCCGGCAGTTGGCGCCGCTGCGCCCCAGACGGTCGCAATAGCTTAACAGGGCCACCTCAATAACGCCGGTTTGCGCCCGCATGCCGGCAATGTCCTGAAAAGGCAGCCCTTTTACCACATACAGCGGCTGCATGTGGTAGCGTACCAGCGCTGCGACGTCCTCTGTAAAATCCGGCTCATTGGTTACCTGCCCCAGCAGTAGGCGGGTCAGCTTGGCCCCGGCCCTGTCGTGGTGGTAAGCCGTTATGCGGCCCCGGTGTTTTCTTGTTGTGTCCGGCTTGCCAATATCATGCAACAGCGCCGCCCACATAAATACGCGCGGATTCGCACTAAAGGTTTTGTGCGCCGCAGCCCGGTCCACCACCAGCAGCGTGTGGTTCCAGACGTTTCCTTCCGGATGATGCACCGGCGACTGCGGTGTTGTCATCTGGCGGGCCAGCACTGAAAACGGCGACGGCCCGGCCTGCCGGATAACCGCGTCTATTTGGGCTGCGGGCGCGTCGTCGTCTGCCAATAGCCGATCAAGCGCATTAAAAATTTTAAAATGCTCCATAGCACATCACCCTCTGCTTAGTTATCTGCAAATTCAAAGAATTTATCATAAAACGCCGCTATTTGGCGGTGTTATATTTATGCAAGTGCAGAATACAGTTCTTACAATTTGTATCGCTTATTAAGGTCACATTTTAGTATGAAATGAAAATAAATCCTATTTTACATAGAATTGATTGCTAATATTATATAGAAATGCTAGACTATATCTGTACTAAAAATATAGAAAAGACAATTTTGTGTCATATTGTTATAAAATCAGACGATTTTGATATCCGACCTGCCCATAGCTTTATGGCGGTCGGCTTCTCTTCGCATAAAAATTTTAAAAGGGGCATGACAAATGGCAAAAGCAAAAAAACGGCAGCAGAAAATTCGGACGAAACTGGTTAGTTTCTTCGGCGCATTGATTCTGGTTACAGTGCTGTTGGAATGCATTGTATCCTTTTACGAGCTGACAACGGTGCACAACGCCGCTATTGCAGCGGAAGGGCAAAAGTTTGACAGCATCATACAAACCAGCACGCAAAATTTGATAAGCGTTCTGACCGTCAACCATCAGCGTTATCTCGACGGCGAAATTACGCAGGTGCAGGCCATGGCCGCCGCCGAAAAAATAGTACGGGACACCCGCTATGGCAGCGATGACAGCGGCTATTTTTGGGCCGACCTTGCGGACGGCACCTGCGCCATCCATATGAACCCCGAATACGAGGGCCAGAAGCGGTTCGATAATCAGGATCTTGCCGGCAACTATTATATACGCAACGTCATTAGCGCCGGCGACCAGCCTGGCGGCGCCTTTACCGACTTTTATTTTACCAAGCCCGGGCAGGAAGGCTCGTTCAGAAAGCGCGCTTTCACCGCGAAATTTGAGCCCTATGGCTGGTATATCAGCACCGGCAACTACTATGACGACATTGAGCAGACCATTGGTGCGTACCAAACCGCCAAGCAGTTCTCAGTGGGCCGCATTATTGTCAGTGGTCTGGTGATGTGCGCGCTGGGCGTTCTCGGCGTCGTTTGGGCCGCCAATAAAATGGTGCGGCATCTCAATAATATTACGCAGCGGCTGTCGCTGCTCAGCGAGGGAGATCTGCACACCCCCGTGCCGGAGATTAACTCCGGAGATGAATTTGAGACGCTGTCGCTGGCGACCAGACAGACGGTAGATAATTTAAGCGGTATTATCCAGGATATTGACCAAACTATGAAAGATTTTTCCAACGGCGGCTTTGTGCTGAACACCAGCACCCGCTACGCGGGAGATTTGGCGGGCATCAGCGACTCGGTGGAAAAATTTTCGCTGAGTATCTCGCGGATTTTATCCCAGATCAACGCCGCCTCCGAAGAGGTTGCGCGCGGTTCGGTACAGGTGGCGGACGGTTCTCAGGCGCTGGCGCAGGGCGCCACCGAGCAGGCCGCTTCAATTCATGAGCTGTCCGACTTTGTTCGCGATATAACGGCCAATATTCAACAGACCGCCAAGGATGCCGAGCAGGCCAAGCGCATCGCCACCGATTCGAGCGCCGCTTCGGCTCAGGGGCAGCAGCAGATGCAAAAGATGGTCGAAGCGATGAAGAAGATTGGCGACGCCTCGAATGAAATCGGTAAAATTATCAAGAATATCGACGATATTGCATTCCAGACCAATATTCTCGCGCTGAACGCGGCGGTAGAGGCCGCCCGTGCCGGAGAGGCGGGCAAGGGCTTTGCTGTGGTTGCTGATGAGGTGCGCAGTCTGGCGGGCAAATCGGCCGAAAGCGCCAAGAGCACCTCGGCGCTGATTGCCAACTCAATGGAGGCCATCCAGAACGGCTCCAAAATTGTTTCCGAGACGGCCAAGGCGCTGAACAATATTATTGAGGGTGCTGAAAAATCTTCCGAGGTCATTCAGCATATCGCGGATGCGTCCATTGAGCAGGAAGAGTCTATTGGTCAGGTCAGCGTCAGCCTGTCGCAGGTGTCGGATGTTATTCAGATGAACAGTGCGACCGCGGAGGAAAGCGCTGCCGTCAGCGAAGAAATGTCGAGTCAGGCCCAGATGCTTAAGGAGCTGATCGGCCAGCTCAAGTTTGAGGATACCGTCATGGCGGTAGAGCACCTGAGCAGCGACGAAGATTTCTCTGAAAAATATTAAAGCGTTACAAAAAATCGCCGGCTGCCAGCCGGCGATTTTTTAATAGCTGTTGCAATACCGCGCGGCCTGTTCACGGCGCTCCGGCGGTTGTACCTCTTTTCGGGAAGGAATAAAAGCGCTTTACTGCGGCTCTGCAAGGCCGGTGCCGGCCCACAGCAGACGGTTGTCTGAAAACACCGCCTTTAAGAGGCCCTTGTCATGCAGGTACGAGAGGTAAGAGCGCACGGTGCTGCCAACTAACACATGCTGGTTAAAATCCATCGTCAGGTCGTAGGTGTCGAACACGGCCTTTAAAATATCTTCAAAGCTGGCGGGCATCTGACAGATTTGCAGCAGCAGCCCCGAAACTTCGTGTACCATGCGGCGATTGAGCGCAACCAGCGGCCTAATGTCGGCGACGACGTCGGCGTGGGCGGGAATAAACAGCTTGCCGTAGAGGGTCTCAAGCCTGTCCAGCGTCTGCAAAAAAGCCGCCACATCGTAAATAAAAGAGAGGTGATATTTGCGTATCACCGTTTCGCCGAAAACGCAGTCGGCTAAAAAATAAACATCGTCCGGTGTTTTAATGCCGATCATATCAAAAAAATGCCCGCCCAGACGTAAAGCTTCCAACCCCTCCGGTAAAAAATCCGCCGCGTCGTCGGTGGGAGTGCTGGGGGCGGCCATCAGGAATTTGTTGCGAAGCGTTTTGCAGGGGTAGCCGCCATATAAAAACGACGGTTCAAGCAGCGGATATTTAATGAAGGCATTTTCCAGGCCGGCGCCTATAATTTTGCAGCCGGTCTTTTGCTGTAAAAACGCGTTGCCGCCGATGTGGTCGGCGTTGGAATGGGTGTTGATAATGCCGGCCAGCCGCCAACCGCTGCCTTCAATGTGCCGCAACGCCTTTTTGCCGGCTTCCTTATCGTTGCCGCTGTCGATAAGATAGGCGGCGCTGTCTCCGGCCAGATAAAGCCCCATTTTGGCGGGGCAGTCGATGTAATAGGTTCTTTCTCCCGCTTGAATCAGCTCATACATTGAATCGTCCTCCTGTCGCTGGCCCGGCCTAAAGGCGCTGATGCTGGCTGCTTTTAACAGCTTTTTGACAAATATATTGTAATTTGTGCGCTTGGCAAAGTCAAGCAGGGCGGTGCGCGGCGGCTTTAAAATATTGATAGAGCAGGTCGAAATATACCGGCAACCGGTGTTTTTTAGAATTTATTAGCAAACAGGAATTTACATCGCCCGTCAATGTTGCTAAAATAGAGTTAAATCGACTGTGAAAGGATGGGTGTCATGCTTTGGAGAGATAAATATGCATTGGGTGTTCCGATAGTGGATGAACAGCACCGGGAGCTGTTCCAGCGCGTCGAAGCCTTTGTAACCACCCTGCGATCCGCCGCCGCATGGGAGGAAAAGGTGCTGCGCGTTAACGAAACGCTGGAGTTTATGAAAGCTTACGTTGTAGAGCATTTTCGTGATGAGGAGGCGTATCAGCAGCGTATCGGTTATCCCTGTTTTCAGGCGCATAAAAAGATACACGACGACATGGTCGCCTATGTGTTGGAGGTATCGGCAGCATATGCGCACGCCGGCTACGATGAGCAGCTGATGCAGCAGTTTGCCGGAAAGCTTTTGGCCTGGCTGATTAACCATGTGGCGGCTGAGGATCAGCGTATTGCCGATTATGCGGCTGCAAAGGAGGTATCTCATGATGCCGTCTAAATTTTACGTTCCGTTTTTGCAGGCGACCTGCAATGTGTTTGAGCTGATGCTTGATCTCTCGGATATCAGCGACCGTCCGGCCGATACCTTTGAATGCGAGGAGGAGCTGGATATTTCAATTGAGATTGTGGGCGATCTGGCCGGTGAGGTGGTTTATCGCTTCCCAAGCGAGACTTCCTTGAATATTGTAAGCATTATGAGCGGCATGGAGATGGACAAAATGGATGACTTTGTCATCTCGGCCATTTCGGAGATTTCCAATATTATCAGCGGCAACGTGCTTACCATGCTGGCCGGGGATGATCTGTCCTGCGATATCCGTCCCCCCAGACTGAAAAAGGCGGATGACTGCGGGCAATATGCCCTGCACAGGAACTGCTGCCTTTCCACCCCAGCGGGTGATGTTTGCCTGGAGATACGGCTCAACCCCAATAAACCCCCGCAGCAGGCGGCGGGTTAAGCATGTAAGGCTTTTAGCCGACCCGTAGAGCCAAGCCCTTTTGGTTTTGTATTGGTTGAGCTATAACGCTCTTGATGTGCCAAAGCCCCGACCGGCACGTTTGTGCCGGTCGGGGG
>JAEWYJ010000205.1 GCA_023395695.1 Bacillota bacterium
CGCACCTCGGCCCAGACTACAAGCTCCGGATGGTGTACGTCCACCCGCAGATGGGGGTGCCGCTCCAAAAGATAGTGTCCCAGCTCGGTGCAAATCTCGGGCGATCCCATCGGGAACGTTTTATCCGAGCGCTTGGCGTTGACTTTAAAGGTTTTGACGTTGAGCAGCGCATCGTCGAGATAATCGGCTCCGGCACGCATGGCCTCAAAGCTTTTTTCGACCACGGCACTGCGGCTTATGGCGGCTATACCGAACACGCGTGACAGGCGCAGATACGCCTCCTGCATATCCAGCCCGTCAGACAGGGGGGTGACGGTAATGGCCGACTGTGCCTTGGTGACAGTAAATGCGCCGAGTGGGCTGAGTCTGCGCCGGATATTTTTCATCAGAATGCTTTCAAAGGTGGCGCGGTTGGTGCCCTTAAGCGCCAGCTCGCCATATTTAAGCAGGATAATTTCCTTCATGGCAGTTCCTCTTTCTTTTGCGGTATGCCGCCCGCTTTTGGCAGGCCTCTAAGCCGGACGGGCGTTATCTGGAGTAGGGGGCGTTCGCACCCATTGTTTGTATTAAAAACAGCGTATCGGTAACGTCAAACCTGCCGCAGCGACTGCATAGCCGCTTTAAGCGCCTCGCAAAAGCGTTCGGCCTCCTGGGGGGTGTTGGCTTCGCACAGGCTGATGCGCAATGCCGAGTCTATTTCGCGCACGTTTTTGCCCATAGCGGCCAGCACATGACTTTTAGCGCCCTTGGAACAAGCTGAGCCGCTTGAGACATAGATGCCTTGCGCGGCTAAAAAATGCAGCAGCGTTTCAGAGCGGTAGCCTGTTACCGAGCAGTTGAGTAAAAATGGCGAACAGCCTTCAGCGGGCGAGTTAAGGGTGACACCGGGCAGTGCGGACAAACCGCAGAGCAGCGCGTCTCTGGTTTGCTGTGCGCCGGCACGGTTTTCATTCAGCCGCTCTGCGGCGTTCTTGGCGGCCAGCCCCAGCGCCGCGATCATCGGAACGCTTTCGGTACCCGGCCGCAGGCCGCGCTGCTGGCTTCCGCCGAAAAGCAGCGGCGTAATCCGCACGCCGTCGGCAATATAAAGCGCGCCGATTCCTTTGGGTGCGTGGATTTTATGCCCGCTGAACGTCAGCATATCAACGCCCAGAGCCGTAACCGAAAAAGGAATTTTGCCAAACGCCTGTACAGCGTCGCTGTGCAGCAGGGCATTGGGGGCTTTGACGCGCAGCCTTTTGGCAACCTCGGCCACCGGCTGCACGGTGCCAACCTCATTATTGACCAGCATTATGGAGACAAGGATGGTATCCACGTTGCAAGCGTCCAGCAGCTTATCAACGTTGACGCGGCCGTCTGACCCGGGAGCAATTTCAATAAGCTCAAAGCCGCGTCGCTCCAGCTCCCGCATCGTTGCCAGCACCGACGAATGCTCCATAGAGGTGGTGACGATGCGTTTTCCGCGCCGTTTTTTGGCGTCGGCACCGCCGAACAGCGCAAGATTATTGGCCTCGGTGCCGCCGGAGGTAAAAAGCACCTGCCCGTTTTTTGCGCCCAGTGCCGAGAGCAGCAGCTTCTGCGCGCGTTCCACTAAAAGCTGGGCCTGCACACCGCGGGTGTGCAGCGACGACGGATTACCGTACTCCTCTCGCATGACCTGCGCCATCAGCGCTACGACATCCGCATCCACCCGCGTTGTCGCGGCGTTATCAAAATAAATTTCTTTCATCGGGATGCTCCCTTTATTAACAGATTCAATAGTTTATTAGTATACCCCAAAAAGTGCCTTTTTTCAACCGTCGGCGACGTTTACGCCACTGAGATCGAACGCGGGGGTAAAGGCGCTGTCGGCGGCGGCGCCGTCCTGAATATAGCAGCGGGTTATACCCAGCCCGGCGGCGTAATCGATCAGGGCTTCATAATGGCGCGGATTGACCCGGCGGGTCAGCTCGGGATAGCGGGCGGCAAAATTGGCGTCGGGATGCTTGGGCGGGGTGTACTGGCTCATAAGACTCAGGAGAATATCGTCGCCAAAACGGTCGTACAGCAGTGTAACCGCCTGTATGGAATCGGCCAGCTGCCCCGGCAGCAACAGGTGCCGCACCAGCACGCCCCTGCAAAGCAGGCCTTTGCCGTCCAAAACAGGCGGGCCGGTATGGCGCAGCATGGCGGCAATGCCAGCCAGCGCCATCTCAGGGTAATCGGGTGCTGCGGAATATTTCAGGCCGAGCCGTTGCTGGGCATATTTAAAATCCGGCAGCCAAACGTCGACGTACGGCGCGAGCATACGGACGGTTTCGGGCCGCTCATAGCCGCCGCAGTTATAAACGACCGGCAGCGTCAGGCCGTTTTGCCGCGCCAGCGTCAGGGCCGCGACAATACCGGGCGCATAATGGGTGGGGGTGACAAGATTCACGTTGTGCGCGCCCTGTGCCTGCAGCTCAAGAAAAATTTCGGCAAGACGCGCGACCGAAACCGCCTGCCCCACGGCGCCGTGGCTGATCTTATCATTCTGGCAGAACACGCAGCCCAATGTACAGTGTGAAAAAAAGACGGCGCCGGAGCCGTTGCAGCCGGAGATGCAGGGCTCCTCCCAATGGTGCAGCGCCGCACGCGCCATTTTAATGTCCGGCCCGGCCTTGCAGAAACCGGAACGGGTGGCACGGTCAACACCGCAGCCGCGGGGGCACAGGCGGCATGCCGTTAAATTGTCGGTTAAAGAGCGGTTCATGGGGCGTCTCCTTCCACACAAGACAAATAACCCAAAGCAGAATCGGTTCTGACGGGCTGTTGTGCGTCTAACCGCGCTGCCGCCCTTGCAAGAGATTGCCGGTTTGCATATTCTATTTTGTTCCCAAGCCGCTTGTCTGTAATCAGCGCGGATATTTTATGTATTCCCCATCATAACGCGCCAAGCGTGAAGTTGCAAGAAAAATACCGGCGTGGGGTTTCTTCTATGGGGCGATCTGATTTTTCTGATGGCATGGCTGCAAGCGCGCAGCCCGCTAAATGCGGATAAAATGACAAGGCACTGCCGCCCCGCTGTTGGCGAGGACGGCAGCGCCTTGTCGAATTAAAAACAGAGTGCCGGCTACGGCTTTGGCGCGTTGCAGCTGTCTGAAAGAATGATATGCAGCAACGAGAACCTGTCCCGCAGCATATCCGCCACCGGCGGCGGGCTTTTTAAGGTGAGAGGGCCGTCCTCCTCAGGCGCCAGCGGCAGGCTGACGGCTACGGTTGTACCCACATACTCCTCCGACGCAATGGCCAGCGTGCCGCCGTGCAGCGCAATAATCTGCCGCGCCACCGACAGACCCAGCCCGCTGCCGGGCATAGGCATGCCGTCACGGTCATAGGAGAAGAAGGGCTCACAGACCTTATCCAGAAGATTTTGCGGAATGCCCTGGCCCCGGTCCCGGATGGTGA
>JAEWYJ010000237.1 GCA_023395695.1 Bacillota bacterium
GCGCCAATGACGCTGCTGAACAAAAGGGACGAAACAACAATAAAAAGCGTCCAGGGAATGCGTGAAAAGATCATCTGTGTCACGCTGGTATTATAATAAATGCTGTATCCCAAATCGCCCCGGAGCAACCCGGCCAGATAGCGCCAGAACTGCACATGCAGGGGCTTATTCAAGCCATAATAAGCCTTGTAGTAGTCAATTTGCGCCTGAGAAAACACAGTAGAGACAGCCCCTTCCTCTACCGAAAGGTAAAGGAAGGGGTCTCCGGGCATTAAGCGGGGCAGAAAAAAGTTGATAAAAAGCATTACGATCAGTACCGGCAGATAGTGCTTTTTCATAGCGCCTACTCGCGTATCAGATAGGATAGCTTGTTATGGTCGCACTTGCTGTGGTCGTACCGGAACATCCAGCCGTCATAGGTTTCAGGGCGGAATACAAAATTATCCATGGCGCCATGCAGCAGAATCATCGGAACTTCTGCGGAAATTTTTTCCTGAATCTCAAAAATAATCGCTTTGCGTTTAGCCTCATCCTGTTCGGTTGCCTGCTCCTGAATCAGCGCTGCAATTTCTGTGTTGGACCAGCCTTTAATGGTTTTTGCGCCCGCCCCGTAAACGGTGCGCAGATAGTCGGGGTCTCCGCCCATGCCACCGGAGTTTATCAGCAAAAGCTCATATTCGCCGGTATTGACCGCATTATCCCGGGTTTTTGCTTCCACGCTTTCCACCGTAACCTCTACGCCGATATCGGCCAGCGACAGCCGGATAAGCTCCGCAACCTTCATGCCGTCGGCGGAATTGTCGGTGAGCAGCTTAAAGGAGTAGGTCTTGCCCTCCAGCAGTGTGCGCGCCGTATCCACGTTGTAGCCGTATTGCGGCGTGTTTTTGTTGTACCACGCGCTGACCGGCAGCACATAGCCCTGACTGCTGACCATAGCGGCGCCTCTGGCCGCTTTGTCCACCAGCTCCTGACGGTTAATGCCATAAGCCAGCGCTTGCCGCAGGCTTATATTCCGCAGCGCTTCCACCGACTCCATGTTCATCATTAGGCGATAGCTGTGGAAGGAATGCGCCGTCTTTACACTGTAGCCGGGCTTATCCTGATAGTTTGGCAGAATATCCGCCGGTGCATTAATCAGGTCAATTTCTCCGTTTTCAAAGGCCAGAACACTGTCGCTGACCGGCACCCACTCTATTGCGGCCGCAGCAGGGGAGAGCCCCCAGTATGGTTCAAAGGCAACATAGCGGTATGCCCCTTGCTGGGCGTCGTAAGCATCCAGCTTATATGGGCCGCTGCCCACGGCGGCATCCTCGCCGATGTAAGCCGCGGGGTCTTCAATCCCTTCCCATATGTGTCTGGGAAGAATGCGCACATTGCCCAGCCTGGCCAAATAGGTGTGGTCAAAGCGGTTGACGGTTACCTGCAATGTATAGGTGTCCAGCGCCCTGGCATCTGTTACAATATAGTCGCCGCCCACCAAAAGGTCGTTGGAAACAGGGGGATGCTCCTTGTAGTAGGAAAAGGTAAAGGCCGCATCCTCTGCAGTCAGTGGTTTTCCGTCATGCCATACAGCCTTTTCCTGCATTTGGAAGGTGTATACCGTTCCGCCGCCGCTTATATCCCAGTCCCTGGCCAGCCAGGGAATATTTGCGTCCTCGTCCTTTTCCAGCAACGAATCGTACAGAATCTGCATTTTGGACATACCGGGGCCTCTGGGCGCATGTTTAAACGGATTGGGCAGGCCGGTATCGCCTCCTGCCAGACGCAGGGTTACCGGCTCCGGCGCAGCAGAAACGCTGTCCGAAGACGTCTTTGCCGGTGAATCTACGGGCGGCCGGGTCGTTTCCGGGCCGCAGCCGGCCAGTCCGGCCAGCAAAACAAGAGACAACAGCCCGGCCATCGCCCCGGTTGAGAAGCTGCGATTTTTCATTGTAGTATCCTCCTTATGTCTATAAACCGCCATGGCTAGACCTTCCATAAAATCATGGCCAATGTGGTTTTGCCGCTAACCCTGACAAGGCCCTCCACCGCATATTGCGCAAGTATATTTTTTAAATTCAGCCCCTTGGACTGCGCCGCCTGCTCGTAGCGGCCGGCATACCGCTCAAAAGCCTCGTCCACGGTATGCACGGCTTCATCCTCCTGCCGCAGATAGGTAATTTCCGGTTCGTACCCTTCCAGCCACAACAGGTTGAACATTGCCTGGACGGTGTCTCTGTCGTTATGGGGGTCGTGCGCGGGCTTTATATCCAGCTCTTTTAACAAGTAGTCAGAAAGCGAATCTGCCCGGGTAATAAATTGATTAATCAGGCAAAAGCCCTTTGACACCTCGGACATTTGACGAAAACCCTCAGGCGACCGAACCGCCGGGCACATGGATGCAAAAGCGAGATCGAACTTTTTATGCCAGCCCAAAGCCGCTATATCCACGCTTTCCCATACGGTTTTAACGTAGGAAAGGTTGGCCAGCCCATTGTTTTCTGCATTCTCTTTTGCCAGCGCCAGCATGTTGGAGGAAATGTCGGTAACCGTTACATGGTCGGCATGAGCCGCAAAGGGAACGGCATATCTTCCGCTGCCCCCTCCAATGTCTAAAACGTGCGCGCCGTCCAGAATGCCTCGCTCCTTCAAATAGTGCGTGACGTTTTCTGCAAGGCCGGAGCGGTCTCTCTGCTGGGACTGGTTAAAGTGCGCCGCCCGTGCATCCCAGCTTTCCTCAAGCCCTGCGGCCTCCCGGTAATGCTTTTTTAACATTTGCTCAAAAAATAATTTATCCACAAATAATCTCCTTCCCATATAACAGCTGGCTTATGGCGAATTTTATTTAGGTTAGATTAAACTAACCTCAGCGTTGATTTTTCTGCCGCCTCTATAATATCAGCGGCAGAAATCATAAAGAGTATATCAAGGCATTTATTCAATGTCAAGCTTAATTAAAAAAAGATACGCTTATACAAACGCCGGTGCAACAGGTGCATTTTCTTGCGCCCGATGACCGATCTTGACATCAATAGCGTAGTGGCGTATGCTGTTTATATAAATATGCAATCTGCATTTTGCGGATTAAATACGCTAAAAAGCCCCCTTTAAAAGGGCTTTTACCTTATTATGGGGTGGAGTGTTAACGTGGATGATTTTTTAACGGTTTTTAAGGCGCTGTCGGACGGAACGCGTCTGAAAATTATTGATTTACTTTTAAATTATGATTTTTGTGTCGGTGCGCTCTCGCGCAATCTCGGAATTTCGGAAGCGGCCGTGTCGCAGCATCTTCAGGTTTTGCGAAAGGCCGGTCTGGTAACCGGAGAAAAAAGAGGTTATTATACGCATTACGACTTAAACCGGGCGCTGTTTATGGAAGCGGCTTTGGCCATGCAGGCCATTGCCTCGCATGATGTTGCGCGTAGAGGATGTCGCCAGCATTTGACCGGTGACCACCAATATTGCGCTAATAAGAATCCCTTTGTTAAAAAATAGGGTCGTGCTCTGGCGTCTTCTAAAGATATACAAAGCATGCACTTTAAATGTTGAAAAAGCTTAACCCAAAATTTGAGCTTCGTCCGGCCCGCCTCACGGCGGGTCTTGTTATAGTCAAGCTAACAGGAAAGCCGGGCCAACCCGGCAAGACGGGAAGACACAGCCAGACCGGTATCGGTTAAAGACACCGAGGGCTGGCGCTTACAAATGATGTGAGCGCCACAGCGAGGAATACGGGCGCGGAGCGGCAGCAAAATGTTGCCGCCCCACGCCCGCTTTGGTGGGGTGTTTATGAGGCTACCCGTCTTTTTTAACGCCGTTTTCATCCATCTTGCGGCCAGCAATTCGAGGCCCTACAACCAGAAAGTTGCGGACATAAAACAATGCTGCTTTACTCCTGTCTCAAGCCCTTTTTTATCATGCTAATGCGGTCTCCGCCAAAACAGCAGGTTTTATTTTTGATTGCTGCACCAACACGCCAAAAGTCGGTTCACATCTGGCTGACGGAACAAAATTGCTAATTTGGGGCAGCATACTTTGCCCCGCCGGTCTGCAAAATGCCGGTGGAATAGAAATAATACCGCGTGCCGTCAATGGTTTGCCAGCCGGTCAGCACTTTGCCGTCCCTATAGTACAGATGCTGGCCGTCGTCATTTTTGGTCCACCCCTGCGCGGTGGCACGATCAATAGTTAGCTTGACATAGCGTTGCAGCATAGCTGCAATTTCGCCGCGGGTTGCATAGGCTTTAGGGTCAAAGCGGTCGCCTGCGCCACCCATCATAACGCCCGCCTGCTGCATGGCCTTGACCGCATGCTTGCAGGCGCCGGCAATGTCTTGGGCGTCGGTATAAGCGGCAGCCTCGCGGGTGACCGGCAGGGTAAATCCGGTAGCCTTGGCGTAATTGTTCAGAATTGCCGCAACCGCCTCACGGGTGACCTCCCGGTCGGCGGCAAACTGGTTGTTCCCGATGCTCTGAATAATGCTCTTGCTGAAGGCCCATTCGATATAGGGCAGGGAAGCGCGCCCCGCCTTCACGTCGGTAAAGCTGCTCCCAGCGTAGCGGTTAGTATCAACGTCCGCCAGCCGGCCAAGCGCCGTTACCAGCTGCTCCCGCGTCACAGTGCCGTTGGGTGAAAAGGTTGTTTGCGAGCTGCCCGGTATCAGCCCCCGCCCTGCTGCATAGTCGATCGCTTCCTTCGCCCAATGGGTGCTTATGTCGGTAAATTGCGCACTGGGAACCGCATAGCCCACGCCGTAGACCGACAAATGCCCGGTAGAAATCAGAAG
>JAEWYJ010000264.1 GCA_023395695.1 Bacillota bacterium
GGCTGGAGCAGGCCGGTGTTGCGGCAATTACGGTACACGGCCGCACCCGCGCCCAGATGTATGCCCCGCCAGTCGACCTGCATTGCATTGCCGCAGTAAAGGCGGCAGTATCGGTGCCTGTAATTGGTAACGGTGATATTTTTACGCCGCAGGATGCCAAACAGATGTTTGAATATACCGGCTGCGATCTTGTCATGATCGGCCGGGGCGCCTTGGGTAATCCGTGGCTTTTTGAGCAGATTAACGCGCTGATGCGCAACGAAACGTCGCCGCAACCACCCGCGCTTGAAGCGCGGCTGGCGGTTATGCGGCAGGAGCTGGCCCTGCTGGTCGCCGACAAGGGTGAGCCGGTCGGGTTCAGAGAAGCCAGAAAGCATGTGTCCTGGTACATGACCGGGCTGCGGGGTGCAGCCCAGCTGCGCCGCATGTGCGGCGGAATTACGGGCTGGGCCAGCATTGACGCCATTTGCGAGACAGCGCGGCAGCTTGCATTAAATACCGATTGAGCGCGGGAACGGCAGCGGCGTGCTTATCTGCTCTGCCCAACGCTTTTATGGCCTAAAATTTTGAAAAGCATACTGCCCGGGCGGCGTATTTGCGCGCCGCCACATCAGCCTCTTTATTGGATGTTGCCTCGCCTGCGCCCTCTGCCCTGCGACGCAAAATGATGCGTAACAATTCGGCCCTGCTTTTAGGCGTTCCGTTAGAAAAACGATACCGGTTTGGCGGAACTGTTTTATAACTGACAAGGCGAAGGGCGCAAAGGGGCTAACGTCCTTCAAGGACGACAACACAGGCAGGTGCAAAGCAGGTCGTCAAGATGTCTTGCTTTTCCAGCGTTTGGCTCTATCGTATCAAGACTCAAAAAACGCCTTGATTCGGGCACAGACCGCCTCGGCCTGCTGACAGGTCATCAGGCTGGAGAGCGGCAGCGTCAGCTCACGTGCGAACAGCGCCATGGCGTTGGGGAAATCCTCGGCTTTCCAACCCAGTCGCTTATAGGCCGACAGCGTCGGAAGCGGCGGAAAGTGCAGGTTACAGCAAATACCCTCGTCGCGCAGCGCGTTGAGCAGGGCGTCGCGCCGGTCGGTCTGCTGCTCGGGCAGCAGCGCCGCATACAAATGATAAGAAGAACGTTCTCCGTGGCGCAAGGCCGACCAGCCGTCGGGCAGCTGGCTGTCGTAGGTTTTACAAACCGCCTTGCGGCGGGCCAGCATGCCGGCGTAGCGCTTTAGCTGCGACAGGCCGATGGCGGATTGCAGATCCGAAAGGTTGGCCTTGTGGCCGAAATCGACAATGTCATAGCTGGTCGCGCCATGGTTGCGCTGCCAGGCGCTTTTGCTTTGCCCGTGCAGAATGCTTCGGCTTAAAGCGCCGTAAATGGCGGCATTGTCGGCGTTGGGGAATTTCCAGAGCAGCGCGCCACCCTCGGCGGTGGTCAGGTTTTTGGTGGCATGGAACGAAAAAACGCTGAAATCGGCCAGCGCACCGCTGTTGCCCGCCACACAGGACGAGCCAAGCGAATGCGCAGCGTCAGCAATAACGGCGGGCCGCCCAAGCGGAACCAGTCCGCCGGCATAAGGGCGGCAAACCGCTTCGCACGCTGTTTTGATGGCCGCATAGTCGCAGAGCGTTCCGCCAATATCCACCGGAATGACCGCTGCGGTGCGCGGGGTCAGATGGCGGGCGACCGTCTCGGGAGAAAGCAGAAAGCTGCCGGGCGTGCAGTCGGCTAAAACCGGCGTCGCGCCGACATGAACAACCGCAGCCGCGGTGGCGGAAAAGGTGTAAACCGGAACGATCACCTCATCCCCCGGCCCAACGCCGCATAAGCGTAACGCGGCTTCAAGCCCTGTTGTCGCGCTTGAGACGCAAACGGCGCCGTCCGCGCCGGTATAATCGGCCAGGGCCCGTTCAAACTGCGCGGTAACAGCGCCGGTTGTCAGCCAGCCCGAGCGCAGGACAGCGAGAACGGCATCGCACTCGTTTTGTGTAATATCCGGTGAAGTAAACGGTATGTTTGGCATAGTACGGCCTCCCCTTTTTAAAAAATTGCGGCTCCCCAGTCTATGCGGCCTGTAAAAAGGCCATGCCTGAAAGTTTTTCGGCATAAGATTAAATTTTTTGGCCAAACCTTTTAACAGCACGGCCAGGACGCCGTTGCACTTTGTCCCCGTTATACTTTTATGCGTTTGCCGTGCGCTAAATGCCCGAATGACCTGCCGTGGCGGCAATGGATGTACCAAAAACCAAAAAACCTTAAAAAACATGGATAGAATAAGAAAAAATGCTTGACGGATGACCGCCGGTTGTGCTACGTTACACATACCTCGAAAAGGGTCTATTTTTTTGTGCCCAAAACAGAGGACACACAAATTCCCTTGAGGGAGGCAAAAATCAATCCGTTTAACAGGAGGTGCCGAAAAATGCGAGTAAAAATTACCTTAGCCTGCACAGAGTGCAAACAGCGCAACTACAATACGATGAAAAACAAAAAGAACGATCCGGACAGACTTGAAATGAGTAAGTACTGCAGATTCTGCAAGAAGCACACCACTCACAAGGAAACCAAGTAGAAAGAAAGGCAGGAGATCAAAATGGCAGAAAAGCCTGAGAAGAAGTCTATCTTTGCTCGGTTTAGCAAGTTCTTCCGCGATCAGAAGAGCGAGATGAAAAAAATCGTCTGGCCTTCTAAAAAGCAGGTGCTCAACAACACCGGAATCGTACTGATTGCCGTCGCGCTCTTTGCGGTTTTAACCGGAACCTTTGACTGGGTTCTCGGTGCAATCATCAAAGTCGCGCTTGGCGCTTAAAGTCATGGAGGAACACAATGTCTGATTTAGCCAGATGGTATGTGGTTCACACCTATTCGGGTTACGAAAACAAGGTGGCCAGCAGCATTGAAAACGCTGTGGAAAACCGCAAGCTGCAGGATCTGATCTGCGAGATCAGGGTTCCGAGCGAGATGGTGACCGAAATTAAGGACAACAAAAAGCGCGAGGTTGAGCGCAAGGTTTTCCCGGGCTATGTCCTGATTAAAATGGTTATGAACGACGAAACGTGGTACGTTGTGCGCAACATTCGCGGCGTCACCGGTTTTGTGGGCCCGGGCTCCAAGCCCGTTCCGCTGACCGACGAAGAGGTGCAGCGTCTGGGCGTGGAGAAAAACGAAATCGAGATCAACTTCTCGGTTGGCGATAATGTTTCGATCATCGACGGCTATTTTGGCGGATTTATCGGAAGGGTCAACAGCATTGAGAAGGAAAAGGGTCTCGTGCGCGTCACCGTTTCGATGATGGGCAAGGACGTGCCGGTTGAGCTTGCGCTCGAGCAGGTGTCCGCGCTCGTTTAGCGTCTGTTTAAGCAAAGCAAATGCGATTTATTTCGCGGATGGGCTGTTTATACGGCAGCCTGTGGGAGGGGCAAGTTAAGCCCCGCAAATTAACCACTAATTTTGGAGGTGCAAGTTAAAATGGCACAAAAGGTTGTAGGCTTTGTAAAGCTGCAAATTCCCGCCGGAAAGGCAACTCCGGCCCCGCCTGTCGGCCCGGCTCTCGGCCAGCACGGCGTCAATATTATGGCATTCACCAAGGAGTTCAACGAGCGCACGAAGGGTGAAATTGGAATGGTTATTCCGGTTGTCATTACCGTTTATGCCGACCGTTCCTTCTCCTTTATCACCAAAACCCCGCCCGCAGCGGTTCTTATCAAGACGGCTATCGTAATTGAAAGCGGCTCGGGTGTGCCCAACAAGAACAAGGTGGGCAAGATTACCCGCGAGCAGATTCGTCAGATTGCAACCACTAAAATGCCCGATCTCAACGCTGCAAGTATCGAGACTGCCATGAGCATGATCGCCGGTACCGCACGTTCCATGGGCGTTGAAGTGATTGACTAAGAAGGAGGATTTGCAATGAAGCGCGGAAAAAAATACGCTGAAAGCGCCAAGCTTGTCGAGGCGCTCAAGCTTTACGAAACCGAAGAAGCATTGGGCCTGTGCTTGAAAACCGGAAAGGCCAAGTTTGATGAAACCGTCGAGCTGCATATCCGCCTGGGCGTTGACTCCCGCCATGCCGACCAGCAGGTTCGTGGCGCGGTTGTACTGCCCAACGGTACCGGCAAGACTGTTCGCGTACTTGCGTTCTGCAAGGGCGACAACGTTCAGAAGGCGCTCGACGCGGGTGCCGACTACGCCGGCTCCGATGAATATGTTGCTAAAATTCAGTCCGAAGGCTGGCTGGATTTCGATGTTGTTATCGCCACCCCCGACATGATGGGCGTTATCGGTCGTCTTGGTAAGGTTCTCGGCCCGCGCGGCCTGATGCCCAACCCCAAGGCCGGCACCGTCACCCCCGATGTCGCCAGAGCGGTTGTCGAAGCCAAGGCCGGTAAGATTGAATACCGTCTGGACAAGACCAACATTATTCACTGCCCCATCGGCAAGGTGTCCTTTGGCACCCAGAAGCTGCAGGAGAACTTTGATGCGCTGATGGGCGCCGTTGTCAAGGCTAAGCCTGCCGCCGCCAAGGGCCAGTATGTTAAGAGCTGCGTCGTCGCCACCACCATGGGCCCCGGCGTAAAGATTAACCCCTCTAAGTTCCAGGGGACGAATGTACCCGTTGAGAAATAAGAGCTGCGGTTACCGGCTGTTATAGGCCTTTAAACACACTGAAAAAGCGCGCCGTTACAGAGCACTGTTGCGGCGTGCCTTTTGTTGTGCTATTCTTTGAAAAGGAACAACAACACAGTATGAAGGGAGCTTTTAACATGCCTTATATTGCAATCAAGTGCTACCCCAAGGACCGCGCGACCAAGGAAGCAGTTGTTGAAAAAATCAACGCGGCTTTTCTGGAACTCTGGGGCTGCCCGCAGGAGGTCATCAGCATTTCGGTTGAAGAGATTGCGCCGGCAGACTGGCAGGATCAGGTGGTGAGGGCCGAAATTGAGCCTAAAGAGGAAAACATGCTGATTCTGTCGGGTAAAAAGCGCTATAATCAAGCATAATTGTTTAATGCCGGGCTACCGTGAATGCTCCTGCGTTTATTTTAAAGAAATTTATTGACAAACCCGCACGGTCGTGGTATAGTATTTGCGTTGTCACGATCCAAAGACAGCAGGTGTGCGCCGAGCACATAAAGGATTTTTTCCGCCTGCCGAGGAATGAGTGCAAACCATGAAGTTAAACTGATGTGTTTGTGTAAGCTCCTTCCCGCGGTTGTGGGGAGGGCTTTTTGCTTTCTTCTTTGGACTTGATACACCATAACCCATCACAGGAGGTGAATCAAATGCCCAGTGAAAAGATTTTAGCCAAAAAGCAGGAGATCGTTTCCGATCTCGCCGCCAAGCTTCAGGGTTCCGCCGCCGGTGTTCTTGTGGACTACAAGGGAATTACCGTCGCCGACGACACCAAGCTGCGCCGCGAGCTGCGCGAGGCTGGCGTTGACTACTTTGTTGTCAAGAACACGCTGCTTGAGCGCGCGGCCGATCAGGTCGGTTTCCACAATCTCAAGGATCATTTGTCCGGCACATCCGCCCTTGCCGTCAGCAAGGAGGACGCTGTTGTCGCCGCCAAGATTCTGACCAAGTACGCCGACGCTTCCAAGGGTAAGTTTACGGTTAAAGCCGGCTTTGTTGACGGCGGCGTAATCGATGCCGCCAAGGTATCGGAGCTTGGTAACCTGCCGAGCAGAGAAGGCTTGCTTTCAATGCTGCTTTCTGCCCTTACAGGCAATCTCCGCGGTCTTGCCTGCGCGCTTAACAGCATTGCCGAAAAGAACGCCGAGGGCGCTCCCGCCGAGGCTGCTGCCGAGGCCCCCGCTGCCGAATAACTCGGCCGCAAACATTTTTTGAAATATGTAATTAACAGGAGGTAAAATGATCATGGCTTCTGAGAAGATCTCTAAATTTGTTGAAGAAATCAAGACCCTGACCGTTCTCGAGCTCAACGAGCTTGTTAAGGCTATCGAAGAGGAGTTTGGCGTTTCCGCTGCTGCTCCCGTTATGATGGCCGGTGCTGCTCCCGCTGCTGCCGCTGCTGAGGAGAAGACCGAGTTTGACGTTATCCTTGTTGAGGCCGGTGCTTCCAAGATGGGCGTTATCAAGCTCGTTAAGGACGTCTGTGGCCTTGGCCTGAAAGAGGCGAAGGAACTGGTTGACACCGCGCCCAAGCCCCTCAAGTCCGGCATTTCTAAGGCTGACGCCGACGCGCTGGCCGCTCAGTTCACCGAGGCTGGCGCCAAGGTCGAAGTTAAGTAAGAATATTACTTTATTAAAACGCCTCCCGTATGGGGGCGTTTTTTTAATACCCGATTCCAATTAGACCGCCCGGCACCGGTAACTGGAGATTTTCGCCCCAAAAGCAAAGAAAAAATGCATTCTGTGTTTAACTGCTGCTATTTTGTATGAAAATTATAGAAAAAGTAGTTTAAAGGCTTTGCAGTGCCATTAAAATGTACTATAATAATTTGTGATACTTTTATTGAATAAAGGTATAGAAAAAGAAAGGGAGGGCAACGCACTTTTATGATTAATCGCATAAAAATCAGGGTTCTTGAAGCTGCCTATACCATTGCGTCTCCCGAAAGCGAAGACTATGTCCAGGCGCTGGCGGCAGAGTTGGATGCGCAGGCGCGCGCTCTGATGGATGTTGACGCAAAGCTTTCGCCAAACGCTGCGCTGATTCTTTGCGCAATGGGATACGCCGACTCTTTTCACAAGAGCGAGCGTTCAGCTGACCATATGCGTTCGCAGCTGACCGGTTATCTGGAGGACGCCAGCAAGGCGCGTGCCGAGCTGGACGAGGCCAGACGCGAAATTGACAGACTGCGCCGACAGCTTGCTGCCGCCGGAAAATAGATTTTTTTGAAGTTAGCGCAGCAATCGGGAGGATTTTATGACACTGCAAATAAAGCGGGTACGCACCCATGCGGTGCTGCCCGAGCGGGCTACTCAGGGCTCGGCGGGGCTGGATCTCAGAGCCTGCACAGTCGGGGAAACCTGTATTATGCCCGGAGAGACCGCGGTTTTGCCGACAGGGCTGGCCGTCGCGCTGCCACAGGGCAGCGTAGGGCTGGTTTTTGGCCGTAGCGGGCTGGGTATCCGTCATGGGATTGTGCCTGCCAATGCGGTTGGCGTTATCGACGCCGACTATCGCGGCGAGGTTATGGTCGGATTGACAAACCATTCGGCCCAACCCTACATTATTGTTCCCGGCGACCGTATTGCACAGCTTGTTATTCTGCCGGTGCTGGCGCCGCTAATTGAAGAAGTTCATAATCTTTCAGAAACCGGGCGCGGCGAAGGCGGATTTGGCTCAACCGGGAAGGAATGACAGCAACGTGAAGCTTAAACGCAACCTTGTCTTTTTGTTTTTTCTGCTGGCCGGTATTATTGTCGGGGCGCTGTTGGCCTCTTTGGGACAGCAAACCGCTTTTTTAAGCTGGTTGGCCTATGGCAAAACGGTGGGTATATCGGTGGCCGATCCGCTGATTTTGGATTTGTCGATGCTGCGCATGGCGTTTGGACTGGAAATAGGCGTTAACGTCGCGCAGATTATTACAATTACAATTTCGCTGCTTATTTATAAAAGCGTCTCGCAGAAGCTGTGACGCGAAGGAGCTTTTAAACCTATGGCGCTTATTCTGGCATCCGCTTCTCCCAGACGCTTTGAGCTTTTAAAACTGATCACCAAGGATTTTTTGGTTGTAACTTCTCAGGCCGACGAGACACTGCCTTCCGGCATTTTGCTGCCGCAGGCCGTCATGCTGCTGGCGCAGCGAAAGGCCGAGGCTGTGGCCGTACAACATCCTGGCGACGTCATTATAGGGGCCGATACCATTGTCGCATTAGGCGACCGCATCTTTGGCAAGCCGTGTGACCGCGGACAAGCTGCGGATATGCTGGCTGCGCTTTCCGGTAAAACCCACGAGGTGTATACCGGCGTCTGCATTTGCCATGCGGGCAAGGCCGATTGCTTTTGTGGCATCACCGGCGTCACCTTTGCCGAGCTGAATTGTCAGGAGATTGCAGACTATGTGGCGAGCGGAGAACCGGCCGACAAGGCGGGGGCCTATGGCATACAGGGGCTGGGTGCCCGGTTCATTACAGGCATAGCGGGGGACTATTACACCGTGGTAGGCCTCCCTGTTCAGGCATTATATCAGGCGCTGCGGCAAAAAGGCCTGCTGGCATCTTTATAAATTTAAAATTTCGGGCTTTTATAAAACGTCTTTTGATTTTAGTCTAGGAGGAAAAAACATGTTTTCTTTTTCCAAGGATATCGGCATCGACCTTGGCACCGCCAACACCCTCGTATTTATGAAAGGCAAGGGCATTATTCTGCGCGAGCCCTCGGTTGTGGCGGTGGATACCCGCAAGGATGAAGTTCTTTATGTCGGGCAGGAGGCCAAGGAGGTCATTGGCAGAACGCCCGGCTCCATTGTTGCAATGCGCCCGCTAAAGGACGGTGTTATCGCCGACTTTGATATTACGGCCAACATGCTCCAGCGTTTTATCAAGAAGGTATGCGGCAATTCCTTTTTGGCGCGTCCAAATATTGTCATCTGCATCTCCTCGGGTGTGACCGAGGTCGAGCGCCGCGCCGTGCGCGAAGCGGCGGTGGCGGCGGGCGGCAGACGCGTTTCTATTATTGAAGAACCCATGGCGGCCGCTATCGGCGCCGGGCTGCCCGTGGCGGAAGCAACCGGCAGTATGGTGGTGGATATTGGCGGTGGCACGAGCGAGGTGGCCGTTATCTCGCTGGGCGGTATTGTAACGGCGCGCTCGGTGCGTGTGGGCGGCGACGCCTTTGACTTTGCCATCATTCAATACATTAAGCGCAAGCACAATTTGCTTATCGGTGAGCGCACCGCCGAGCAGATTAAAATTGATATTGGCTCCGCCTACCCTTACGAGGAAGAGGTTAACATGGACATTAAGGGCCGGAACCTTGTCGACGGCCTGCCTAAAAATATTACGATTACGCCCAAGGAGATCCGCGAGGCGCTGGCCGACTCTATTTCGTCGGTGCTCGACGCCATTAAGACCACTCTTGAGCGCACGCCGCCCGAGCTTGCGGCCGACATTATCGACCATGGTATTATGCTGACCGGCGGCGGCGCTATGCTGCGCGGGCTGGACAAGCTGGTTTCTAAGGAGACCGGCATCAATGTGCTTATTGCAGAAAACCCATTGGATTGCGTAGCGGTTGGCACCGGACGGGTGCTCGAGGATATTGACCGCCTGCGGGATGTGCTCTCCAACGGCGAGGACAAGCGCTGACAACAGCCTCGCACCCGCGCAAAACACGATGATGCCAGGCAGGTGCAAAGGGCGTAGCTGGCGGCCTTGCACCTGTCTGTTTTTAAAGCCTCGGGCCTTGCGCGTCGTATGTGTTGCGTATGCTTGCCGGTTAGGCGGCCTGCCTTGCGCCACGGCAATGATATTCCTTTAATTTAGCGCATCAACATCGGGAGGTGACTGCATGGACGATTTTTTTAAGAGTCGGCACTTTAAAATATTAGCGCTGCTTTTGGCGCTGGTATTTGCTTTTACGCTGCGCGCTGCCCACACGGGAACGGCAATTCCGATGATTTCGCAGGTCACCGCATGGCTGTTGACGCCGCTGCAGCGCGGCAGTGCCCAGTTGACCTATAGCATTGAGGCCGCCTTGACGGAATATTTTTCGGGGCCGCGGCTTGCGGACGAAAACGATCGTCTGCGCACCGAAAATGCCGGTCTGCGCAGCCGGCTCGTGGAGTACGAACGGCTGAAGGCCGAAAATGACCAACTGAAAAACTATCTTGAAATAAAGGAAAAGAACCCCGATTTTGATTTTGAACCCGCAATGGTCATTGGGCGTGACGCGGCGGACCGCTTCTTTTGGTTTACCTTTGATACGGGCAGCAGCGACGGCGTCGCCGAGAACGACCCGGTCATCACGCAAGAAGGACTGGTCGGCGTGGTACAGGAGGTGGGCATCACCCACTCTAAGGTGCTGACTGTTCTCGACGTCATGGTCGAGGTTGGCACAATTAATACCGGCACGCGGGAAATCGGCGTGACGACCGGTGAGCTTGCCCTGGCGGAGCAGGGCCTGCTGCGCCTGTCCTATCTGCCGCGGGAATCAAATGCCAAGGCGGGCGACCTGATAGCCACAACCGGCGTTGGCGGGCTGTTCCCCAGAGAGCTGGTCATAGGCACGATTAAGGAGATTTTTCCTGACAGTCAGGGGGTGTCGCTCTATGCGGTAATTTCACCGCCTGCCGATATTCGTACTGTCCGCGATGTTTTGGTTATCAAGCACTTTGAAGGACAGGCCTCTGCCGAAAAATAGGAGAATTATATTGGAACAAAAGACACTCAGGCTTTTTATTCTTAAAAACATTATCTATACCATTTTGGTTTTAATTTGTTATATTTTGCAGGAAACTCCCCGTCTGCTGGTCATTGGGAACGTGCGCCCTGTTCTGGTTATTTCGGTCATTGCGGCAATCGCAATGGTTGAGGGCGAGTTTGCCGGGGGACTTTTTGGTTTGCTCGGCGGCGTTTTATGCGATACCGCCGCTTTTCATATCTTTGGTGTCGCCCCAATATTCTTTCTGATACTGGGCTGCTCCTGCGGGCTTCTTGTAATCTATCTTATTCAGCCCAATGTCAAGACGGCTTTTCTGCTTTGCGGCGGGTTTGCACTCGTTTATGGCGTAATTGCACATTATCTTATTTACGGGCTTTGGGGCTATGCGGGGGCTAACCGCCTGCTGATTGTTAAAACGCTGCCCAGTGCGGTTTATACGGCATTGTTCGGCATGGCTGCCTTTTTACTGGTGCGATGGATTAGCGCCCGGTTCGAAGAAAAGCTTTTGGATTGATTTTATGCCGCTTAGCAAAGGAGGTGCGTGAGCATGAAGATTTCGCAGGAAAAATTCCGGCTGATAACGCTGGGCGTTATTGTCTGGCTGATATTCAGCCTGTTTTTGTTCAGGCTTGCGCAGGTGCAGATTGTCTCGGGCGCCGACTATCTCGCCAGACAGCAGCAGGGCAGCAGCAGAACACAGGTTATTAAAGCGGCGCGCGGAGAAATTGTCGACCGGCAGGGCCGGCCCTTCTCGTATAACGAGGCCTGCTACAACCTTGTGTTTGACCGTGCGCTGGCGCCTGATGGCAGCGAGAACGAAACCATTTTAAAGCTGCTCCGCGTAATGCGCGAAGCTAACCAGAGCTGGATTGACAACCTGCCGTTGGCGGTTGCCGAAAACGGCGTGGCCTTTACCGGAGACGGGGACGCGGTTGCGCGGCTGCGCAAGCACCTTGGCACCAACAGCTACACCGAGGCGCAGGATGTCTTTTACTGGCTGCGCCAGCGCTATCATTTAACGGACCAGCCTGCCGATCCCGACGCACAGTGGTTTTCAGCCCTCCCGCCCGACGAACTGGCGTGGCTCCGAGCGCTTTCAGATCAGGATGCGCGCGATATTGCCGGCGTGCGTTACGAGATGGAGCGCAAAGGGTATTCGCTTTCGGTGCGCTATACCTTCGCCGAGAATATTTCGCTTGAGACAGCGGTGCTGATACGCCAGATGAACAATGCGCTGCCGGGTGTTGAGGTTGTTGAGACCGCCCGGCGCGGCTATGTGGACGGCGACCTGGCGCCGCACATCATCGGACGCATCGGCGCCATTTTCGCCGATGAGCTTGAGAGCTATCTTTCCCAGAACAAGGGCTATACCCGTGAGGACCTTGTGGGCAAGGAGGGGATTGAGCGTGCGTTTGAGCCGTCGCTGCGCGGCGTTGACGGTGTGCGCAGAATCGATTTGGACGCCAATTATCATGTCGTGGATATTACCGAGGAGCAGGCGGCCGTGCCGGGCAATACGCTGGTATTAACGCTGGATAAGGATATTCAGCGTGCAGCCCGTGACGCCTTGATTAACGAGAT
>JAEWYJ010000274.1 GCA_023395695.1 Bacillota bacterium
ACAGGCAGATAAATAATGCAACAATGAGCGGCCAGGCGACCCGGACAAGCTTATTCATACTCAGCCCGGTCATGGTCATCGCTACAAACAGATTAGAGGCGACCGGAGGCGTAACAAAGGCGATGCATTTTGGCATTATAATGACGTCAAAATGCTTCCGTTTTCGTTCAATAAGGTAAAGGAGTGGCTTCGGGTAGTCTACAACAACCGGAACCATGGCCGTTTTATTCCAAACAGCAAAAGTTTTGTGCAAATTTCATATAATTTGTCGAAAAATGTCTATATTGACAAAGAATCTTCTCAATGATATACTGGCAATGTCGCAATACGGATTTATAGTCCGCATTGCGGACTATAAAAGAGGGGGTGTTCTTGTGAAAAAAAGATTACTGAGTATTTGTATGAGCTTGGCAATGATCCTCGGACTGTTGGCTGGTTGCGGTGCAGCTTCTGCTGCTGGGAATAGCAGCAACACGTCCTCCGGCAGCGAGGTTTCCTCCGGCAATCAACTCGGCGCGCCTCAGTCTTTCAAATTTGGCCTTACTGTGTCTAACACACATCCCTATGCGATTGCTTCCCAAAACTTCGCCAAGCTGGTCGAAGAAAAAAGCGGCGGCAACATGAAGGTAGATCTCTTTTATGACAGCTCTTTGGGCGACGATGCGGCGCTGCTTGAAGCGCTTCAAATGAATGGCGTCACATTCGCGTTGATGGGCCCCGCAGGGGTGCAGTCTCTGAATCCCATGTACAATTTTTTCGACTTGCCCGGTCTGTTTGAAAGCCGGGATGCTGCCTACGCTTTTCAGGATAGCCCAAAAGTTCAGGAATTGCTGACCAGCCTTTCCAATAAGGGCATTATTGGTTTGGGCTTTTATGAAAATGGATTTTATGCGATGACCAATAACGTCAGGCCCATCACAAAGATTGATGATATTAAGGGCATGAAGATGCGCTCCATGACGTCGGATATGGCGATCAAGGCTTGGGAATGCCTGAACGCACAGCCGGTTCCAATCTCCTTTGGCGAGCTGTTTCTGGCGCTGCAGCAGGGCGTTGTGGAGGGGGAGGAAACAACCATTGGTTCCATCTATACCTCTAAGTTCTATGAGGTTCAAAAATATCTGACCACCTCAAACCGCGTATTCCACGTGATGACCTTTTTGATGAGCAACACTGCATGGGAAGCCCTCACCGAGGCGCAGCAGAAAATTCTGATGGAGGCTGTCGCAGAATCAAAAGTAGGCCATAAGGATTTTATGACAACCTATAACGCCAACGCCCTTGAAGATATGAAAAACAACCGCGGTGTGCAGATCGACGAACTGGAGGATGGCGAATTTGAAAAGATGAAGCAGGCCAGCCAGCCAATTTATGACATGGTGAAAAATTACAACCCGGATCTGTACGAGACTCTCATGAGCGAGGCCGATGCTGCCAACGCGGCATTCCCCGAAAGCTGAGCTTTTGCGGGTGGCAAAACCGACATTTATTTGGAAAGGTGGAGTGCCAATGCGATCTTATATCAAAGCGGTGGATAGGATAAACGATGTCCTGCGTGTAATTGTTATCGCATTTTTTATGATGATGTTCGCGGCGACCTTCCTGCAGGTTATCGCTCGGAATCTGTCGCTTTTCTCCATCTCATGGAGCGACGAGCTATGCCGCTTTTTAATTATCTACGTGGTATATTTGGGGTCCGGGCTCGCTGCCAGAAACGGGCGGCTTATACGCATGGAGGTTTTGCCCATGCTGGCAAAAGCCTCGACAAAGGGGCTGTACCGGTTCTACTGGGTCGCCGCCTTTATCAGTCTGGGCTTTGGCGTTATGACTGTTTACTGTACGGCGCAGGTGATGAAAATTAATTACAATGCTTTTTCAGCTGCGCTGAAAATTCCTATGGCAATACCCTACATGGCGCTCCCGCTGGGGTGCTTGGTTATCGTATTAAATATGTTTGCAAATATTCTGGAGCTGTCTCTGGAAGAAAAGCAAAAAGAGCAGGAGGGAAGAGCATGATTATAGCAATGTTCGTCATCATGTTCATTCTGTTTCTTTTAACCGTACCCGTCGCTATTTCGCTGGGGCTGGCTTCATCCTTAACGGTATTGGGAATGCATATGCCGCTTGGCCTGGTGGCGCAACGCTTTTTCTCCGGTTTGAATTCCTTTACGCTGTTGGCCATTTCTTTCTTTATACTGGCGGGTGTGCTGATGGAAAGCGCCGGCATTTCAAAAAGAATTGTAGATTTTGTCAGCACCTTGGTGGAGCATTATCACGGTGGATTGGCAACAATCCTGATTATTTCCTGCATGTTTTTTGGAGCGCTCAGCGGATCGGCTGCCGCAACCGCGGCCGCCATTGGCTCCATTATGATCCCCAGCATGGTTAAGCGCGGATACGACGTGCGTTTCTCCGCTGCAACCCAAGCCAGCGCCGCCGGTCTGGCCGTCATTATTCCGCCCAGCATATCCATGATCTTGTACTGTGTGGCAACCAACGTTTCAATTACAAACATGTTTGTCGCGGGTATTCTTCCCGGAATTTTGCTCGAGGTCACCGAGATCATGTACGCATGGCATGTCAGCCGCAAAAACGGCTATGCCGGTGATCGTGAGTATACATGGTCAGAGCGTATCAAAAGCTTTAAGGAAGCAGCTTGGGCTTTGCTGATGCCGGTCATAATTCTCGGGGGAATTTACGGAGGCTTTTTTACCGCTACGGAAGCATCCGCAATAGCGGTGGCTTACGCCATTTTTGTCGGCTGGTTCGTCTACCGCGAGCTGAACTGGGCAAAGCTGGTGGCCACCTTTGCCGAGGCCTCGGTATTGGTAGCCGTCATTATGCTGGTGCTGTCCACCGCCGACCTTTTCGCATATGTGCTGACCTCGGCGCAGATACCCAATCAGGTTGCCAATTGGTTTATCCATATTGCCGGTAACAAATATGTGTTTATGGTGTTGATCAATATCTTTCTGTTTATTGTTGGCATGTTCTTTGACCCGGGGCCCGGTATGATCATTTTAGCGCCCATCTTAATGCCTGCTGCGGTCGCTTTGGGCATAGACCCCGTTCATTTCGGCATCGTGATGGTTATTAACTTCTCAATTGGCGCAATCACGCCGCCCTTTGCGGTTAATTTGTTCGTTTCTTCCCAGGTGGCGGGTATCAAGTATGAAGAAATCGTCAAGCCCGTCTTGCCATATATTGCGTTGCTGGTTGTGGATCTGCTCGTCATTTCTTATATTCCGCCAATTAGTCTGCTTTTGCCCAATTTAATGCAATAGGCTTTTGCAAGCAGTGCGGGCCGCGAAGGCATTGCCGCCCCTATCCCCCGCCCAAAGCGGCCCTCACTTTAACCAAACAACTGAAGGATGAATGTTTATGCACACAGTTATGTTACGGAACCTTACAATCGGCACAGGATGCCCTAAGGTTATTATTCCCATCGTCGCGAAAACGGCGGAGGATATTCTTGAAAAAGCCAAAGAGCTGGCTGCCAGCACACTGAATATGGTCGAGTGGCGCGCCGACTTTTATGACGCCGTGTCGGATATTCGGCAGGTGGTGTCGACAGCCAAGGCCCTTCGGGCCATTATGGGCGAAACACCGGTTTTATTCACCTTTCGCACCAAAAAAGAAGGCGGCGAAAAAGAAATAGCCCCCGAAGATTACATCGCACTGAACAAAGCGGTTGCAGAATGCGGTTACATAGATGCGGTCGATGCCGAGATTTTTACCGGTGACGACATTGTGGCTCAAATAATCTCGGATGCCCATGCAGCAGGAAAAATTGTCATAGGCTCGAATCACGACTTTTTTAAGACGCCGGATAAAGCAGATCTTTTATATCGCTTGCGCAAGATGCAGGACCTTAATGCGGATATCCTTAAAATTGCCGTTATGCCGCAAAGCAATGCGGATGTTATTACACTGCTGGACGCTACCCGGACTATGGCGTCACAGTACGCCGATCGCCCCATTATTACTATGAGCATGGGCCCGCTGGGTGTTATCACCCGCATGTCGGGCGAGCTGTTTGGCTCCAGCATGACCTTCGGCGCTATCGGGCAGACCTCCGCTCCGGGGCAGATTCCGATCGATCAGCTTCAAACAGCAATTCGCATACTTCATAGGTCGCTGGGCGCCGGGGTTTAAAGCGCCGCAACACAGCCCCTTGGCCCAAGGTGTAAGTTTTGCTACTCTCTCCCTTTTGAGAGCCCGTTTAAGGAGCATATAACATGGATAAGAATATTCCCATAACCGGCCACACAGGCTTTTTATGCCTGTTGGGCAGCCCGGTTGCCCACAGCATAAGCCCCGCTATACATAACGAAGCCTGCAAGCTCTTAGGCGCGGACTATAAATACCTCGCTTTTGATGTGGGTGTTGATGGACTGGAGACTGTTGTGCAGGGCCTGCGAAAAATGCAGGCGCGCGGCTGGAATTTGACCATGCCCGACAAGAACAGAATGGCCCAGCTGGTGGATCGCTTGTCGCCCGCGTCCGCTATTTCGGGCGCGGTAAATACGGTTGTTAACGATGACGGTATATTAACCGGTTACACCACCGACGGAACCGGTTGGATGATGAGCGCAAATGCCACAGGGCATAGCCCCGTCGGCAAAAAAATGGTGCAGCTTGGGGCGGGGGGCGCCGGTACCAGTATTTTGGTACAGGCCGCCATGGACGGTGTGGCGCAGATTGATGTTTTTAATGCACAGGATGGCTTTTGGCCCCATGCAAAAGAAATTGTTAAAGAACTCAACGCCAGCACCCAATGCCGCGTGTTTTTGCATGCGCTTTCCGATTTGAATGCACTCAGGGACTGTATGGCGGAAGCCGCCGTTTTACTGAATACCACGCCGGTGGGCATGCCCCGTGTACCCGGCTGCCTGATACCTGATACCAGCTATTTTCACCCCGGTCTAGCGGTTTTTGACGCAATTTACGAACCAAAGGAAACCCGGCTGCTGCAAATGGCGCGCGAGGCTGGGCTGGATACCTCTAATGGCATGTATATGCTGATGTATCAGGCCGCGGCGGCTTTTAGGCTGTGGACCGGGTTGGAAATGCCCGTTGCAGAAATTGGCAAAAAATTTTTTGCCAATTAATTCATAGATATGTGACTGCCCGTTAAGGGCGGTCGATAATTAAACTTTACAGGAGGTTATACTATGAGAATTGTAGCATGCGGCGATTCGCTTTTTTCCAGCCGGAATTTGGCTAACAGGTTGGACAAAAGGGTGGTCGATGTTCTGCAGAGTGCGGACGCGGCCTTTACCAATGCCGAATTCAGTACCCCCAAGCCGACTACCCCGCCGGGACTATGCATGTATTTGACGTCGGTCAAGCCCGAAACGCTTGACGAATTTGTGGATTTGAACATTAAAATGGTTGCCTTTGCAAACAACCACACCACGGATTACGGCTGGCAGGGTACGATGGATACCATTGAGGCTGCCGCCGCACGCAAGCTGATTCCCTGCGGCATCGGCAGAAATCTTGAGGATGCCAGAAAAGCACGTTTTCTGGACACCGACAAAGGCCGCGTCAGCGTTGTGGCGGCTTGCTCGACTTGGGCGGAGAGAGCACTGGCCAGTATGCCGGGTGCAGACGTTGTAGCACGGCCCGGACTGTGCCCGTTGAGATGGGGACACGCCTATGTTTTGCCCGACAAAGAGTTTGAACAGCTTCAGAAAATTGATGAAATGCTGGGCACAAAAGCAAGCATGCTGGAGGTCAGCCGGGTTGAAACCTGGCCGATGCCGGGCCCGGACAACTTTAAATTCGGTTCGGCAATGGACGGAAATCTGCCCATTGAACGCGGCGACCGCGCTTATGTGCGTACCTATGTCAACGAAGAGGATGAGCAGGCGGTTCTCAAAAGCATCCGAGACGCCGTTAAACGTTCTGATTTTGTGCTGGCCAGCCTGCACACGCACGAGGGGCTTAATGAAAACTGGTATGCCGCCGAACCGCCTGCCTTTGTTGAAGAATTCGCCCGTAAGGCCATTGATGCCGGCGCTCATGCCGTTATTGGGCATGGCGCACATTACGCCCGCGGGGTCGAAGTTTACAAGGGTCGCCCTATTTTTTATAATCTGGGGAGCCTTATCATGGAATTTGAGGCCGGGGAATCGATGATTTCGCCGGAGATGTACCATACCTACGGCTGGGCTGCCAATGCCCGACCCTCCGACCTGCATGGCGGACGCGCAAAGAATGCCGACGGAAGCTGGAACGGTTTTTATGCTGAACGCCGCTTCTCAAAGAATTTTCTTGTGATTATCGACACGGCGGATGACCGTATAGATTATAAGCTGCTGCCGCTTGATTTGGATATGCAGCGCGAAAATTGTCTTGAGAGAGGGTTGCCGGTTGTGGCCTCGCCGGAGGTGGGTGCGGAAATAGCCCGTGACCTGACCGAAATGAGCCAAAAATACGGCACCCGGTTTTCCTATAATACAGAGGACGGCACAATTGCCATTATCAATTGCTAACCACTAAAATAAGATATATATCTTTATTGGTATCCAACCAGCAGCAAGTGCGGCCCGATGGGAAACGGGTCGCACTTGCTGTTTTATCGCGCGTTTATCCCCGGGTTTTTGCTTGTATAGCCGATTGATTTTTAAAGCGACCCAGTGTTTGGCGTGCCTGTTCTTTGGGTTGCAAGGCGGATGCCCCAGCTGGACTGGCACACCCGGCAAGAAGGGTAATGCGGCAACAGGGAAAACAAGCCGTCCATATGGGACGGTTTTGAAGTCGGGCTGCTCTATATAAAAAGAAAGGCTGTGATGCCGCAACCCCGGCAACACAGCCTTATTACATGATAGCCGAACAACTTGGGAAGCGACGCTGCCTCGGTATGCGTACTTTTGTGCCGTAAGACACGGCGGGATGCAAACGATAGGGATAACGCACAGACACAGCAACTATGCTGGCAAGGCAATGGCTTTTTAAGTTGGCCGGTTATATAGCGCTTACGACAGCTTCAAGCAGCTGTTGTAACGCCTTTTCCAGCGTCTGGCGCGGGCAGGCGATATTGATACGCATAAAACCGGAGCCGCCTGTTCCAAATTCAAAGCCCGGATCAAGAGCGATTTTAGCTTTCCTCAGGCAGAAGTTGTTGAGCGCCTGATCGTCCATACCTAATCCGGAAAAATCCATCCAGACCAGATAGGTTCCTTCCGGGCGAACAACGGAGATTTGCGGAAGCTTCTTTTGCATAAAGTCCAACAGATACGCGAGGTTCTGCTGTAAGTACTCGTTGAGCTCAGACAGCCATGTGTCTCCATGCCGGTAAGCGGCCTCGGTCGCCACAAGCCCGAAAATATTTCCCGACCCAACATTATAGTTATTGACTACAGCGTTGAATTGCGCTCTCAGCGCTTCGTTTGGGATGATGATGCTGGATGTTTTTAATCCGGCCAGATTAAAAGTCTTGCTGGCGCCGGTGCAAAGAATGGTGCATTGCTCAATTTCTCTGGACAGTGTTGGCAAGCAGGTATGGTGGCTTCCCGCGTAAATCAGGTCGGCGTGAACTTCGTCTGAAACGATGAGGATATTATGCGCCAGGCAGAGTTCCGCCAGCGCCATAAGCTCTTCGCGCTGCCAGACCCGCCCCACCGGGTTATGCGGGCTGCAAAGAAAAATCATTTTGACCGAGTCATCAAGCTGCGCTTTAAGGTTTTCAAGATCGATCATATAACGGCCATTCTCTACGCGCAGCGGATTGTCCAGCACGGTCCGGCCGGCGGTTTTTATCGTACGGGCAAAGGGATAATAAACCGGCGACTGGATAATAACCTTGTCGCCCGGCTTGGTATAGGCGTCAATCAACAGGCTGAGCGCAGTGACTACGCCCGGGCTGTGGCAAATCCACTCCTTTTGAACTTCCCACTGATGATGACGTTTCATCCATGCCATAACAGACGCCAGATAGCTGTCCGGCATTCCCGTATAGCCAAAAAGGCCGTGGGCGGCGCGCGCCGTTATAGCGTTAACCACCTCGTCGGGAACGCGGAAGTCCATATCGGCAATCCACATAGGAATAATATCGCCATCTCCAAACATGCTTTCGCGCGCATCCCATTTTTTGCAGTTGAATCCCACTCGGTTTGTTACTTTGGAAAAGTTGTCCATGCTTGTATGCTCCTTAAAATCGGTAATCAAAGGGTCGATTGGTTCTGGTAACGGCGTTTCATCTCGTCGGAGGACCAAAGCTCCGCGTGCTCAATGCCGGCAGCCACAGGATCAAAATAGGGATTCAGACCCTGCTTGCGCTGACGCTCGTAATCCTTGACCGCCTTTCCGACAATCCCCGAGAGCAGCACGAGCGAAATGAGGTTGGTCCAGACCATAAATCCGGTGCCGATGTCGTTCATCGACCATACCAGACCGCCGGATTTAGTCGAGCCGAATATGACCATGAGCAGAAAAACCACCTTGACGACCATAAAGAGAGGTTTGAGGTTTTTGCCCCGGTTTTCGCCCAGAAAATAGGTGATGTTGGTTTCGCCGATATAATAAGCCGCCATAAGGGAGGTGAAAGCGAAGAAAAACAGTGCGATGGCAACCAGCGCGCTTCCAAAGCCGGGGAGCACCGTTTCGGCGGCAGTTTGGGCATAAATAGCGCCCGCGGCCACATCGCCGATGTGGTTTACAATATTCTCACCCGTGGCTTGGTTGACCACATTATAGCTGTTTGTAATAATAATCATCAGCGCAGTTGCGGTGCAGACAAGCAGCGTGTCAACGTAAACCGAAACAGCCTGAACCATGCCCTGTTTAACCGGGTGAGAGGTTTCGGCAGCAGCAGCTGACTGCGGGGCGGTTCCCATACCCGCACTGCAGGAGTTGACGCCGCGCTTGACGCCCCAGACAATAGCCGAACCCACGATTCCGCCGAAAACAGCGTCGGCGCCAAAGGCGCTTGCAAAGATAATCCTGAAGGTTTCAGGCAGGTTCGAAATATTTG
>JAEWYJ010000276.1 GCA_023395695.1 Bacillota bacterium
ATTCTTCCCATCGCCGGAATGATACTGACCTTCGAGCTGAGCTATGAGCTGATCCAGCTGATCATTGAAAAGAATAACATGCACGATTTTGATACCTGGATTTTCTTTAAATGGATCTTCAAGACCTTTGCCGCAACCTATATCCTTACCCACACCTTTGATATTGTCATGGGTGTGTTTGACCTTGCCCAGCGCGCCGTAAATGGCAGCGCGGGGATTATCTCCGGCAGTCTCAATATTAATCTGGCCATGGACGGGCTGCAAGCGCAGCTGGAATCCATGGAATGGTACGCACTGATGGGGCTGTACATGGAATCGGCTATCCTCAGCCTGTGCATGAAAGCATTGTCGATCTGCATTTTCCTGATTGTATATGGCCGTATGCTGGAAATCTATCTCACCACTTCGGTGGCAGCCATTCCCTTTGCCACCATGGTCAACCGGGAATGGGGCTCCATCGGCCAGAATTATTTAAAATCCCTGTTTGCCGTCGCATTTCAGGGCTTTCTCATTATGGTCTGCATTGCCATTTACTCGGTGCTTCTAAACAGCACGGTGTTTTCAGACAACATTCATACGGCCATATGGGGCGTTTTGGGCTATACGGTGCTGCTCTGCTTCTCCCTGTTCAAGACAGGCAGCCTAAGCAAAAGTGTGTTCAGTGCGCATTGATGACGAAAGGAGATCGCCAATATGGAAAATTGGAACGACTGGCTCTATGACCGGCTGGACAAAAACCTTGCGGAATTTAAGGCTTCCGTACAGTGCTGCGACAAGGAAACGATCATGGATATGGCGCAGCGTATCCATATGGTTATGGACACCCACTATTACCTGACCAATGTCCATGAATTTGAACCGGGCGAGACCGCCTACCTTCTGCGGTTTGAGAACCCGCTGGAGGTCGTGGCGGACGCATGGGAGCGGCGCTGCGAGGATATCTCGGATATGTCCTTTGCCTTGGATGAGGTATTCGAGAAAAAGGACGCATTGCAGGATTATCCGCTTGTGCCGGAGGAGAACCCGGCAGAAATGATACACGGCTATGAAATTCGGGAATCCACCGTGTTCAGCACCAACCGGGGCTTTGCGCTGGCGGCAAATCCCAAAGCGGTTCAGCCCTTTGTCACCTGGCAGTTTACCGAGGACAGCGGGAGCCGCGAATATTATTGGGGGCACTATTTTACGAAGGAACCGTCCGCTATTGCAGACTACGCCGCCCGTGTGGAGGAATACAAAGCCGACTTTGTAAAAGATGTCCCCGCCTCTATGCCGGAGCAGAAGCAATCCATTTTAGAGCAGCTCAAAGAGGCAAAACAAGTATCCCGTATTTCGGAAGATCGGGATAAATCAGTGCACTCCAGCCCGGCAAAGAACGAGGCGCGTTAGCTGCGCCGCATCATCTATTCTATATAAGGAAAGGGCGACAGCTTCTGGCTCATTGCACACAAGCTGGGATGCACAATGTCCGAGTTGGAACGGCTGAATAACAAGAGCCGGTTTTCTATCATTTACCCCGGCGATGTACTTCGAGTGCCGGAAAAGTAACAGAAACAACAAATCAATAGAGCTATGGGCAAACCCGGTTAAAATCGGGGGACGCAAAGCCGAGGGTCTAAGGTGTCTTAGGGCGCTATGATAGTCTGGCTGCCAAAACCCACAAGGGCGTGCCCTCTCCAAACTGGGGGTACGCCTTTGTCATTTCTTACGGTTTTTAACGGAATATATGGCATCCAGATACTTTGACTTTGCTATGCGCTATGGCGAAAGGGATGCTTCTATGAAAACTTCTTGTTTTGATATGAGGTGGAAATAAAGACGGTGGACTTTATATCTACCATTTCCTTTACATACAATTTCATATCCAGATTGTAAAAAAGTCAGTATTTTGCCATTGGCAATCTACTGACTTTTTTTAGTGTGCCCGGCATGGGCACACTCTCAAGGGTGAAAGTCGTGTGTTCTGAAAGCTGTCATCAGCTTGCCGGTGAAAGTCCGGTCAAGGTAATCGCCAGTGAGCCTTGTAGCAAGCCTCCAGTGCTCTTGCCGTGGTCGCGCGGTTCATACAGGAGAATAAGGAGCCGGACTACTTCGCGTAGCCCGATTGTTGACCCGCTTTTTCGGAGCAAAAAATAATCGGGAGTGATAAAAATGAATCATACAGCCATAAGCGGAGCTGCCCCAACGGCAGCTCTTTATGCCCGTTTCGGCACTTATGCCCAAACCGGCTTGGAAGTATCCCGCGCGGGCCGCTATGTCAGGCTTTCGCGCAAGGACGGCGACAAAGAGGAATCGGACAGTATCGCCAACCAAAAGGAACTGATCCGCGCGTTTGCGCAGGATAAATCGGATATTGAAATTAAAGAAATCTATGAGGACGACGATTATTCGGGCGTGAATTTTGACCGCCCCGGCTTTCAGCGCATGATGGAGGACATTCGCAGCGGTAAGATCGACTGCGTTATTGTGAAAGACCTGTCCCGGCTTGGCAGGAACTACATTGAAACCGGCAAGCTGCTGGAACGCTTTTTCCCCTTTATGAATGTACGCTTTATCGCCATCAACGACGCCTACGACAGCAAGCATCACAACGCGCAGACCGACAGCCTGATTATTCCGTTCAAAAATCTGATTAACGATACCTATTGTGCGGATATCTCGAAAAAATCCGCAGCCAGTTTGAGGTGTGCCGTCAAAACGGGGAATACATCGGCTCCTTTGCGGCCTTCGGGTATCTGAAAGCAAAGGATGAAACCGGCCGCAACCAGCTTGTGATTGACGAAAATGCCACTCCCATCGTCCGGGACATTTTCCAATGGAAGATTGAGAGGCAAAGCGCCCAGGACATCGCCGATAAGCTGAACACCCTGGGGTCCCCTCGCCGCTGGAATATAAAAAGCAGTGCGGCTCCAACTACACCACGGTATTTGGCAAGGCCGCGCGCTCCAAGTGGACAGCGGTGGCGGTAGGACGCATTCTTAGAAACGATTTGTATGTCGGCGTTCTGACCCAGGGCATCAGCACCACGGCAAATTATGAGATCAAACAGCGCATTGCCCGGAGTTTTATCCTGAATCGTGATTGGACGAATCGGCTTATTGAGATGGGCATAGCGCTTATTATAACGGATTGCCCACGTATGGACAGTGATCTTTACAGAAGAAACACCGCTTTCACTTAGGAGCGGCGTTTCTTAAAAAAACTAAAATATTTTTGCGACCTTACTTGACATCAGCCCATTTGCATTGCT
>JAEWYJ010000277.1 GCA_023395695.1 Bacillota bacterium
ACAGGCAGATAAATAATGCAACAATGAGCGGCCAGGCGACCCGGACAAGCTTATTCATACTCAGCCCGGTCATGGTCATCGCTACAAACAGATTAGAGGCGACCGGAGGCGTAACAAAGGCGATGCACAATGCCAGTGTCATGACGACGCCAAAATGAATAGGATTAATCCCAACAGACTGCGCAACGGCCAGCAGAATAGGGGACAGGATAATCGTACAGGGCGTGGTTTGAATAAACATACCGGCAACAGATAGAATAGCAAAAATGAATATTAGCACAATGTACGGGTTGGTGGAAATGCCCAGGAAAAAGCTGCTGATAGCCTGCTGTACGCCCAGATAAGAAAATACGCTGCCCAGTGCCGCCGCAGGGGCAAAAGTGAACATCATACCGCCGATAAAAGCGACATTATCTCTGAACAGGCAGACCACTTTCTTCAGCGAAATTTCTTTGTAGACAAAGGCGCCTACAATAATGCCGTATACGACAGAAACCACCGCGGCCTCGGTTGCGGTGAAAATACCGCTATAAATGCCGCCGAGTATAATGACCGGCATCAGCAGAGCGGCCTTTGCGTTCCAGATCGCTTTGAGCAGCCTGACGGGATGAAAGCGCTCTCCGCTGCCTTTAAGGCCATGCCGACGGCAATAAAAATAGTTAAAAACCATTAAGACGATGCCGACGACCAGCGCAGGCCCGATTCCTGCCATGAATAATGCGCTGATGGATACATTGTTTGTTACGCCATAGATAACCATGGGGTAGCTTGGCGGTACCAGAACGCCCAGACTGCCCGCCACGGCAACCAGACCGGTGGCATAAACCTTGTCATAGCCGTTGATAATCATGCTGGGAATCATAATGGCGCCAATTGCGGCCACCGTAGCCGGTGCGGAGCCTGAAATCGCCCCGAAAAACATACAGGCAATAACGGTAACAATGCCAAGACCGCCGGTGACATTGCCGATCATGGCATTAGCCACCGATACAATGCGCTTAGAGATACCGCCGGTATCCATAATGCCGCCGGCCAGCACGAAAAAGGGAAGCGCCAGCATGGTGAAGGACGCAACGCCCGAATACATGGACTGAGCGATAAAAGCGCTGGTGGTAACAGGCTGGACGGTCAGCAACGCATACATGGAAAGCGCCAGACTGACCCCGATTGGAACGCCGATGGCCAGAGTGACAGCCATAACGGTGAATAAAATTATGACACCCATGGTGCTAAGCACGCTCCTTTCCTGAGAAGCGCTCAAGCGTAAGCGCCCTTGCCTGGGCCTCCAGCGCCTCAATGTCTATGGTGGGTTCGGTACTGCCCAGCTCTTTTTCGTTTTCCTTGGTCAGTCGTATCGTGTCCTGAATCAGGCGGATGCAGGTCAAAACGAGGCAGACGGGAACAATACTGTATATGACGTTTTTGGGCAGACGCAGCAGCGAGGTTTTGACGCCGCTCCCGGCAAGATTGACGATCAGCTGACTGAAGGGAAAGGCGACATAGGCACAAAATCCGAACGTAATCATATTGTCTAAAACAAGCAGTATACGCTTGACTTTAAAAGGCACGGCATTAATGAGCGCGTCAATTTTCAGATGCTTCCGTTTGGTTACCGCACCGGCTACACCCAGATAAATCAACCAGACAAACAGGATCACCGCCAATTCCTCCGCCCAGGTAATGGCGTGATTAAACACATAACGCGAGATAACCTGAAGGGTCAGCAATGCAGTCAGAACAAGGAAAACGCCGGTACCAAGATAAATTTCAAACTCGTTGAGCAAGGTTTTGTAGCAGAACTTTTCTTTCATGAAGATCCCTCATCTTTCTCGAGAAAAACATGGTTTTGCAAGCCGGTCGGCAACTGAGCGGCAAGCCCAATTGCCGACGCTTATCTATGCGCAAGGTATTAGTTATTAAAAATATTTAACTATTTAAGCGATTCGGCAATCTTATTGGCTGTACCTACATAGTGATTGAATTTTTCGCTGCCCATATCGCTTTCAATCTGTCCCCACGAGCCTTTGGCGACCTCTTGGAACTTTTGCAATTCCTCAACGGTGGGGTTATAAACTTCCATTTTACCGCTCAGCTCTTTGAGGATATCCGCTTCCTTGGCAGCAAGCTGGGAGCGGCATGTGTCCTGCGCGACTTTACCCATGTCAATTACCAGCTGCTGCTGTTCAGGGGCCAGTTTATTGAGTGCGGCCCTGGAAATTGCAAGGATGGTAAAGGTGTAATTGTGGCGGGTCAGCGTCATGTACTTTTGCACCTCGTAAAACTTTGAGGTGTAGGTATTGATGATGGGATTCTCCTGAGCATCCACCAGCTTCTGCTGCAAAGAAGAATATAGCTCGGAAAAGCTGGTCTGCTGCGTCGACGCACCCAGTGCCTCCATAGCCGCGATCTGATAGCGGTCATTCAGCGTGCGAATTTTCAGGCCCTTCATATCGCCAGGCGAAACAATGGGCGCACGGTTATTGGTTATATTGCGGAAACCCACGTCCAAATAGGCCAGAATAACCATGCCGGTATCCTGTTCGACCTTCTCCTTGATTTCTGTACCCATTTCACCGTCAATAAATTGATAGAGCTGCTCGGTACTGGTGAACAAATAGGGAATGGACAGCGGCGCAAATGCGTCGGTATAGTCGCCCCAGCTGCCAAAGGATAGCGCAATCATATCAAAAGCGCCGTTTTGTGCGCCCCCAATCAATTCGTCGCCGCTGCTGCCGAGCACACCGTCGAGATACATGTCCAGATAGAGTGTCCCGTTACTCTTTTCGCGTAAGCCGTCACTCATCGCCTGAATGCCCATGCCGTTCGGAACGGTAGTCAACTCCAGCTGCTTCATCGTAGTGGAAAGTCTGATGCCAACGGCGTCGGCTGCCAATTCACTGGATTCGCCGGCAGATGCGCTGCTGCCGGGCGCAGCAGCGCCAGAGGCGGTTGGTGCGGTGCTCGGGGCGCTGCCTAAGCACCCGGTGCAAAGAGCGGTCAGCATGGCTAAAGTCAGTGCAAAGGGTATAATCCTTTTCATTTAAATGCTCCTTCCTGTTGTTCCCTTTTTTGATTAAGCTGTTATCTGCAGCGGCCGCCGGTTGATTAATATGCCCGTTTGTTTCAATATATTTGAACAGACGATTATCGATTGTGCGGCATCGCGGCAGTAAGGCGCATATCCGGTTGCGGAGTCAATGCAGGTTTATTTTGTAACAAGGGCAATTTCTTCCGCCTGCCGGTAAGCCTGTGCGCTAATTTCGTTGCCGAGTCCGGGTGCGGAAGGTACGGTCAGGTACCCGTTTTGGGGTCGTTCGTCCACCGTGGTTAATCCCATATTGTAGGTAACCCGGTTTACGATGTGATGTTCATGAATGACGAAATTCGGAATAACGGCTTCCAGATGCAGAGATGCAGTGGTTGAAAGGGGGCTGGCGCAGATATGCGCCTGTACCGACACGTCGTATGCATGCGCCATGTCACAGATTTTTTTGACCTCGGTAAAGCCGCCGCAATTGCCCAGATCAGGCTGAATCAGCTGCAACGAGCGGTCCTCAAAATACGGCACAAACTGCCACCGGGAGTAGACGCGCTCACCGCCGGCGAGCGGAATGGCGACCTGGTCGGCAATATATTTGGTCATATAGGGGGTAGGGGTATTCGGTTCCTCAAAGAACAGAACATTGTACTTCTCAAGAATTCTGGCGTACCGAATCGCGCCGGGCGCATCCATGCGGGAATGGGCTTCGGCTATAATATCCACGCAGGGTCCAACCGCAGCCCTCACTGCAGCCAGGCGTTCTTCTAAAACGTAGAGGTCCTGTGTATGAACAAAGCCGCGACGGTCTTCAGT
>JAEWYJ010000011.1 GCA_023395695.1 Bacillota bacterium
GTGTACACCCGACCGCCGGCTGCCAGCAGCGCCGCACCCACTGCAAAGTGTGAATAAGGCACATAAGCATTTTTGCGGGCCAGCAGCGCCTGCGCAATCAGTTCTCTGTCAGAAATCATCCGTTTTCCCCCGTCTTTCTCAGGCGTAAGGTGCCGCCTGTTTTAGGTGTGTTTTTTACAAGTAAAAATGTCGGATTTAGTAAGTGAAGCCAGTGCCAAACAAAGCAAATTACAGAAACACCGGCTGCTCGAAAAACAACACATAATTGGTAAAGCTGTTTTGTGACTGGCAAGGCGGCGGACGCGGATAAGCTGGCGCCGCCCTTCAAGGGCTGTAACGCGGTCAGGCGCAAAACCGGCCGTCAGGACGTTTTTATTCTCTAGTGGTATGAGTATAGCACAACATAGCACCAAAACATTATTAAGGCGGTCAGTGTGACTGCAACTACCGCTTACTCAGCCCAGGCACGCGTAAAACGACACTTGACTTGTCAATTCCACCACTTTTGACAAAAACGGCGCGAAGCTCTCATGCTTCGCGCCGCCGTTTAAATTTCAGAAGTCAGCGTCAGCGCAACCTTCATCATATCATGGAAGCTTTCCTGCCGCTCAAGGGCCGATAGGCCTTCTCCCGTCGCAATAATATCTGAGATGGTACAGATACACAGCGCTTCCTTACCGGCACGTGCCGCATTAAAATACAGCCCCGCAGCCTCCATCTCAACAGCCAGCACGCCCATCTCGGCCCACTTGCCGTTGCCCGCCTCGCTATAAAAAGTGTCGGAGGACAGAATATTACCTACCTTCATCGGCACCCCCAGCGATTTGGCCGCGGTATCGGCAGCCTGTAACAGCCGCCAGCTTGCAGTGGGCGCAAAGGTTCCCGGCAGACCGTACTGCGCGCCATAGTTGGAATTGGTGCAGGCGCCCATACCGGCGACGAGGTCTCGCACCTGAATATCCTGTCCGAGCCCGCCGGCTGATCCGATGCGGATAATGCTTTGCACATCGTACATATTGTAAAGCTCATAGGAATAGATGCCGATGGAGGGAATACCCATTCCGCTGCCCTGCACCGATACGGGTTTTCCGTTATAATTGCCGGTGTAGCCAAACATATTACGCACTGTATTATAGCATTTGACATCGGTCAGGTAGGTTTCTGCGATGACCTTGGCGCGCAGCGGGTCGCCGGGCATCAGCACGGTTCTGGCGATATCGCCCTTTTCTGCGGCATTATGCGGTGTTGACATCTTAAAATTCCCCCTTCATATTATTGGAGCTTGTAGTTGCCCTGCGGGTTAAACAGCACATAATCGCTGCCGCCCGCATTTTTAAGCGACGCTGTCAGCGCCGTGCAGTCGACGAGTGTACCGTCGGCCGAAAAAGCGGGTATAAGGCCAATCCAGCTGGTATTTTGCGCCGTCAGCGCGGCATTGCGCAGCGTCAAAGCCCATAGCGACGTATCCGAAGGCAGCGGCAATGCAACGCGTGCGGTAAAAAATGCGGCGGGGCTGCCGCCGTAAAAGCGGCTGTTATTCAATTGAATCTGCGCATCACGCTGGGTGTCCCCGGTCGGGGCCCAACCCTCCTGCGTACAAAGAATCAGCTCGCCGCCTTTAGCCTTTACCGCGGCCGAAACAGCGTTAACAAACTGCGCCAATACAACATCCCGGGCGGTCGTCTTGGCTTGCGGGCCGTAGCCGGCCTTATCAAGCCCTACGCCGGAAGGAAACTGCACCGAATCCAGTAAAATAACCTTAAAGCCCTGTGAGCAAAGCTCCCCCGCCAGCGAGATGATATACTGCTGCGCCTCCTCCGAATACGGATTCAGCCAGGGCTTGCCGCCCAGTTCGGGGGCATTGTCATACCAAAATACGTCGGTATCATAGTAATGCACCGACATATCGCGTTCCTGCAAGGGTGCGATACTATCCCGAAAAGCGTGGATACGCGCGGCCGGTATCAGGCCCTTGCCGCTGATCGCCTGAGCCACCTGTCTGGCCGAATAGGCGGTGTCCAATGCGGCGCCCGCCTTCTGTGCCACCGCATTTTCGGACGAGAAAAGCACGGCGCCGGTGGCATCCTTGGCGTCAACCACAACGGTGTTCAGCTGGGCATTCACCGCACCGGCCAGCATGTTTGAAAGCACGGCGTTATCTAAAAGCTGGGCCTGCGGGAGGTAGAGCCCGCGTATGCCCTCTCCCTGACTGGTTGGGGCGGGCGCAACGGGTTGAGAAGGTTCAGACCGGGACGTGTTTTCAGGCACAGCTTCGGGCGCTTGCGGCTGTAGCTCCGATACTGCCGGGGCAGAAACGGCGGACGAGAGCCCGGCAGGCGGTTCGGTTCCCAGCTTCATGACGAACTCATGAACCGGAGTATAAAGGCTCCAGCCAATAATTCCGAACAGCAGCACGCCAAAAAACATGGCAATCAGAATAGGCCATGAGCCCGCGCCCATTCCCCTTCCGTAAATATTGCCATAGCGTTTGATCTTCGTCCCTTTTCTCGCCATTTACAACACCTCCCGGATAAAAAATCAAGTGGGCAACTGGTGGCCGATCAAACCGTATATCGCCAGGCTGAGTATACCGATATAAAGCATGGTGATAGGCAGTCCGCCAAAGGACTTGGGAACCTTGCACAGCTCCAGACGTTCCCTCCCCGAATGCACCAGCATCATCGCAATGGTCAGACCTGCCGAGCAGCCCAGACAGTAGGCGATGGTTTGCAACAGCGTCTCTCGGCTGACAATTGCGATGAGCACCGCGCCAAATGAAGCGCCGTTAAAGGCTGCCGTCACGGGCAGCGCCTGCGCCGAACGCAGATTGCGTGTGCCGGCAAGCGCCACAAGCAGTAAATAAGCCGCGCTGATACTGAGCAGCACCGCCGGCCCTCTGAAAACCGGCCACCATGCATAGCCTTTAAGCGCAAACTTAAAAGTCCACGCCAGAACACCGCCAAGGACAGAAATCACACAGGTCATAGCGCCCTGCCGTATAATGGCATGGTAGGTTCTTGTACGCTCAAGGATATGATCTGCGCCGAGCGCACGCGCAAAAAGCAAGTTTTCGGTCACGGCGGCAACGGTGATAATCGCCAGCATTTCGTAAAGTGCCTTCATTCGTGTTCACACTCCCCTTTTGCAGGTTCGGGTCCGCGCGAAAGCATGCCGTTTACCACTGCACGGTCCACGCTGCGGCACAGGGCATTTAAAAAGCCCAGCAGAATAAACCCGAAAAACGGCAGCGTGACGCCCACCATTCTGATAGGGTACAAACTGAAGGGAACGTCCCAGATGGTGCTGCTGCCCAGCACCTCGCGTACGGCGCCAATACCGCAGGCCACAAGCGCAAATCCCATGCAGATGATAAGGGCGTCCCGCAGGCCGCGCTGCGGCGTTTTGCGGGGGCTTACAACCGTGAGCTCAAGCATAATGCTGTTAACCGCAGCCAGCGGAATGTAAAGGCCAAGGCTGTCGAGCAGCACAGCCTGCCGCCGAAGCAGCAGCTGGGCTGCAATGACACCGAGCATAGCCAGCAGCGTATAGCCGGGCACAAGATAAGGCATTGGGACTTTTTTATGCAAAGCGGGCGCTATAGCCGCCGAGGGCACGGTTGCCGCAAGAATAAACACGCTGATAAGCAAGCCGCTTTTTAAATTCAGCGTTGGCACAATAACGAAGGGTAATGCCATACCCAGCGCCACAACAGGGTTATTTTTAATCAGCCCCGATGTTTTCTTCAACCGCCGGCGATATTTCCGAATTGGTTTTAAATTCAATATTCTTCCTCCTGAGAGCATGTGCTAAATGCTCTCCCCACAAATCAATAATCCAAACCGAAGCGTTCATAACCAAGATGGCAAACAGCAGCGAATCCTCATATTCCCCCAGATGCCGGAACGTCATACTGACCACACCGGCCAAAAAGCCGTAGAGTACCTTTGGCAGCTTGCGCTTAGGCGACGTGACGGGATCATTTATCAAAAAAATGGCGCCGATCAGCGTCAGGCCGGTCATCAGCTCATAGCTGACCGAGGCAATCGGCGTCAGCATGGCCCGCGGCACGGCGGCTGCAACAAGCGCGGCCCCGCCTAAAAATGCACCGGTCATCCAAACGCTCACGGTTTTTCTCACCGCGAGGAATAAGAAACATGTACATAAAACTAATATGTTAGTGGCGCCCATAGGACCCGCAAAATTACCCAGCAGCATATCCAAAAGGTCCGTGTTGGGCGCGCCGCCCAACGAAAGCGTGTAGGCAGGGGAATTGATAAGCTTGAGCGTGCCGTCCACGGCAATGGGAAGCCGATCAAACGGGACGGGATACAAAAACATGGACTTGGGCCAGCACACGGCCGCAAAGGCCGCCCCGGCCACAGCAGGGTTGAAGATGTTTTCTCCCACGCCGCCAAACGGATGCTTGGCAACGGCAACAGCGAACAGCGCCGCCACCGCGATAACCTCAAACCGGATGGAGGCCGGCATCAGCAGCGGGATGAGCATGCCGGTAACGGTGGGAGAAAGGTCGCGTATATTCGGAACGTTTCGTCTGGCGATCACGCAGAGCATGTCGAAAGCGGTCGTGACCAGCACACTGAAAAAGCCCAGCGCAAGGGCGCGTTTTCCGTAGTAATAGGTCGCCATCGCATAAAGCGGGAGCATGGCAATAACGGCGTCGAGCATGACGGTCTGGCTGCTCTCGCGCGAGCGAATATGCGGGGGATTTTGTGCGCGTAGTTTCACAGCGAACCTCCTTGCTGCCGGGTGCGTGTAAGCGCCGCCGCCCTGGCCATGACCTGCGCCAAATCGAGCTTGGCGGGGCAAACGTAGCTGCAGGTTCCGCAGCCGGTACAAAGCTCGGCGTCCGCAAGCGCAAGGTTGCGCTTGCGCGGCGTCTGCATAACCTTATAAATAAAATAGGGCGAAAGGCCCTCGGGGCAAACATCGGTACAGCGTCCGCACCCAATGCAGCTATAGCCCAGATCTTTAAACTCTTCGGCAAAGGCCAGAATGCCCTTGGTTGTCGCCGAAGCAAACACCTTGTCCGGGTCGGTAATGCCAAAGCCGGTCATTGAGCCGCCCGCAACAATGCGCTTGGGTGCAGCGATGGTGCCCACTGCGTAAAGCACCTGACCAATGGAGCAGCCGATCGGAATCTCATAATTGCCGGCGTTGGCAACGCAATCGCCCGCCACCGTCACAAAGCAGCTGGTCTGGCAGACGCCCTCATAGGCGGCACGGCGCAGGTGCATCAGCGCGCAGGCGCCGATAATCAGCGCGTTGTCACGCTTCATCTGCCGCTTGGCGCGGTATTCGGCCGGATAGGCGCCGCTGATGCGCTCCACCCTGACGCCGAAAATATTATGCGGTATTCGGGTGTCGATATCAAACAGGTTGCGATAAATTTCTATCGACGTCTTGGAGGCGCCAATGGCTCTCTTGGCCAATGCCAGCCCCTCGGCCAGCTGCTCGGGAAAATGCAGCGCCGGCCCAAGCTGGCTTGAAATGTAAGGCTCATCGTCCAATGCGTCCACCACAATGCCGGAAATGCCATCCCGAGCGGCAGCGGCCAGCTTTTTCCACAGCCGGCGGCCATCGCACTCGTCGACAATTTTGGCCTCGCGCGCTATTGAAATAATTTCGTACGGCGCCAGAAGGTCAGGCGTGGGCGAAACCGGCGTTTCGGTTCTCTGCATGGGAATATCCAATCCGGGCAGCCGCCTGATCTCGCGCGACAGCCCCGGCTCTTTATTCTGTTCTAGTAAAATTCCCTTGGAAGAATTGGTTCTCATCAACCGTCCTCCTTCGCCCGTATGGTCTTTTCTCAAATGCAAAACCAATAAGGCGGTGATGTTTTTGTTATTTCGTCTCGTATCGCCGGACCGGTTAAAGGTCGTTTTGACGGCGCAGGATGTGGAACAGGTGGGCATTGACTGGGAAAGCCAGGACACAGCCGAGGTTAAAAAGCTGCGGCGCTATCTGCTCGGCGTGCTGGCTCAGGCACAGTCACAGACCGACACTTCGTTTTTACTGCTGGGCGACCGTCTGCTCATCGAAATTTATCCCGAGGACGACGGCGGCGCAACGGTGTACTTTGTTATGGAGCAGAAGGAGACGCACACCTCCATCTGCGAACCGGTCATATTCAGCTTTGATGATGCCGAGGCGCTGATACGCGGTGCGCTGCAGCTATTTTCGCTGCATGGGCACCGCCTGCTGCAAAGCGCGCTCTATCGGCAGCAGGACAGCTGGCAGCTGATTATACGGCCTATGGACGGACAAAACGGCCCCGCGGTCAACCTGCTCTCGGAATACGGCCAGCGTGCCGAGGGCGGCAGCGTGCTGTGCGCCATAATAGAGGAGCACTGCAAGCCGATCATCCGCGAGCACGCCATCGACATGCTGTCTTATTATTTTAGCTGACACACGCCTAAAGCGCGGTCTGGGCCGCTTTACGAATATCAGAAATAGGCGCGGCATAGTCCTCAAAGCGGAAAACCGCCGAACCCGCCACCAGAATATTGGCGCCTGCCTTTGCTACCAGCGGCGCTGTTGCAGCGTCGATGCCGCCATCCACCTGAATGTCAACGTTAAGCGCCAGCGCCTCGATGCGCCGGCGTATAGACGCAATTTTGGGCAGCATGTCCGGCATAAAGCGCTGCCCGCCAAAGCCGGGCTCCACCGTCATAACCAGAACCATGTCGATATGCTCAAGATATGGGAACACCGCTTCGGCGGGTGTTTTAGGCTTTAGTGAAACGCCAACCTTGGCTCCGCTTTGGCGAATAACGCCAATTGTGCTTTGAACGTCGCAGCCGCACTCAACATGAAAGGTGATAATGTCGCTGCCAGCCTTGGCAAAAACAGGCGCATAGGTCAGCGGGTCGCTGATCATCAGGTGCACGTCCAGGGGCAGCGGGCTGATTTTTTTCAGCGATTCCACCACCGGCACGCCGATTGTAATATTCGGCACAAAATGCCCGTCCATAACGTCGACGTGAACAAGGTCGGCGCCGCCCTTGGCAATGGCGCGCACCTCGCGCTCCAAATTGGCAAAGTCACTTGCCAGAATCGACGGGGAGATAAGAATCATTAAATTTTACCGCTCCCTTTTTTGGTTTGAAAATCTGTCATATTTTTATATTTTACCTTAAATGCCGCTAAAGGTCAATAAAATGTACCGGGCAATTCCTGTCAATGTTTTAGTGCAAAGCCCCCGCCAAGGCCAGTCCGCCAATTGCAAAAATTGTGGTTTCGGAAGGTCGGATCACACACCCCCGCCCCGGCAACGCATCATAACAGCGCCTGACGGAAAACAGACGGCTGTCATTATTATTCCGGGCGGGTGCTCCGCATAAAACAGCCGCTTAAAAGCGAGGTTCACATGCCGGGGCAAGGGGCATTGCATTTGCCCCGGCATGCCGGCGCGCATCTATGTGATGCGGCGGGTAACGCGCGCGCGGGCGGGTCTAAGGACGCAAACAAGCTTTTAACCGGTTTGCGCCACCCGAACGCTGCCGCCGCTTAGCCTCACTGATATGTTATGCAATAAAAAGCAAAACGCCCAACTTCCATATTACGGTTCGCGTAAGTACAATCGCATTTCTCCCCGCATAATTAACAGAACAGTGGCTTAACTCACATCGCATTATAATTAAGCCCTCTAAAAAATTTTTATCTTCTTATCAACACCCGTCAGAAACTAGCTCTCAGAAGAGTTTATTGGGTACTAAAAGCTATTATATGCACTTACTGATGTATAAATTTCAAATAACCCAGAACAATCAAATACGAGAA
>JAEWYJ010000014.1 GCA_023395695.1 Bacillota bacterium
GAATCATTGTCCTCCTTAATTTCGGCGCTGGTCCATGTCGCGCCCATGTCCTCGCTTGTTAGCACCGTGACCGGCAGCTCGCCCGTCTCCTCAGAGGTTCCCCCGAAAGCAAGCGCTGTCTTAGCGGACGTGACAAAGCTGCCCGGATAATAGAGATAGCCGTTTAGCGGCGCGGGCAGAAGGTCGTCGACCTGCACGAAGCGATTCCCGTAAGAAAACGTCGCCCCAAGGCGACCGTCGGGCGCATCGCTTACGGGAAAGAAACTATTTTGCTCGGAACGCAGCTGCCCAAGATCAAGCAGCGTATCCCGCGCGAGGCGGTTGACGTAAGGCGCGTAGGTATTTGTGAGGTAACGAAAACTGCCGTCCGGCATTTTACGCACCGTCAGCAGATATTCTTCGTCGTATGGAACGCGGGTCACATAGTCGTAACCAACATAGCGAATCTCAAGGAGATCGTCCTTTTCGGCCCATTCTATCACCCGCATCGGCTTTGGGCCGCCGCCCCGCCCACCATCGTTGTAAATGGTATCGGTTGCAGCGTCGTAATTATAGTTCCCCAACGAAAGATGCTCCCGTGCGACGCCCTCAAAGTATCGGTTAAGCGTCGAGAGCACCTCCTCAACCGGCCAATTGTCACTGTAGCGGTCAAACGGGTTGACTCCTTCATAGTTGCTAATGTCTTCGTAGAGCCATATCCAGCGCGAAAGCTCCGCGGGGCTGTGCCACTCGCCGCCGCCAAGCGCGGTATAGAAGATGGGCCGCAAATAAGTCTCATAAATTGCGTTGGCTGCGTCGTGGTTTGGGTAAAGCGCCCGATCGTGCAGTACCTTTTGTGCCAGTGGCTCACTCGTGCCCGGCATGTCGTAGACCAGACAGCCGTAGTCGTTAAGGTAAAGCCCCTTAATCTCCCACGCTTCCGGGCCAAAAGGGACGGCCGAATCGTTCCAGCTCGGAAGATAAGCGTCGCTCTGATACAGCCCGTCTTCGCGGTTCTCAAAGCGCGTTACGCTGACAAAGCCCGCCTCTCCACGCTCACGCGCGGCAAAGGTCGCAATTAAGAGCTCGGCCGGTCGGTCGGCCTGAACCTCGCCAAGAAACCACTCGACGAGAGCGGCATCGGTCGCGGGCTGCTCTTCGCCGCAAATCAGCATTTGCCGCTCCACCGCCTCACGGTAGGCCGCCGACCCGGCGGCGCCCTCGGGCAGCGCGTCGGGGTAACGCAGCGCGACCGGCGGGCGGGCATTGCCGGGCTCGGCAACAGCAGGCTGCGAGGACGCCTGTGACCCGCTGGGGCGGCAGGCGGTAAACAGCAGCGTCAGCAGCACAAGCAACGCCATCAGCGCACGGAATTTGGTCGACATAGGATTCTCCCCTTTGGCTGTATCGGTTATTTTTAATAGCGGGTATATGCCGAGGCCCTGTTGATCTTTCTTCAAATAGCGCCCATTTCTATTGGCTCAACTTGTTTTTAAAAGTATAGCACCCACCTGCTTATCCTGTCAAAAAATTGGCGGCTCTCCCCCTTGTGCAGATCATTAGAAACGGGGCAGCTACTCACTGCCCCGTCTACAAAATTTTTGTGTTCCTATTTCTTTTCGTTTACTGCAATCCAAATTTCACAGGTGTAATCCGGATTGGATACCTCCGCGGAGGGGTAGACTTCCAGCTCTATGCCGTTGCCGTATTCGTAGTTACTCTGGGGAAAGAACTCGGTGACAATGCGCTGATAGGTGGTCTTGAATGCCTCGGGCATCGGGCCCTTGCACTGGAATACCGCATAGGTGTATGCGGGAACATCCATAATCGTCAACGTGTCTCCATGCAGTGGCGCGCCATTGTATTCCGCGCCGATACCATAGGGGAAACCGGAATCAGCCATCTCCCCAGAAAAGCAGATGCCCAGTATGCCGTTCAGATTATCAAAGCGGCCGTGCTTGCAAATGTTCTCAATAGTGCCGTCTTTGGTGCACTCGTTCCAGAATGCCGAAATTTCCTCTGTGGCGGTATCTCCCTGGGGCTTGGCGACCTGCTTTTTCTTGCAGATGATTTTAAGTGCGTCTTTCTTTTCAATTCTGTAGTCCATAGTACTGCCTCCCGATAAAATCAGTTTTACGGACAGCCTGAAAAAGGATTTGATAGTACCTCCCCGGCGCGCTTCTGTTGGGGGAATACCGTGAAAACGCTGGAACGCGCGGGAGAAGCTTTCGGGGGTGTCGTAGCCGTATTTGAGCGCAATGTCGATGATTTTATGGCGGGTACGTATCAAATCTTCGGCGGCCAGCGTCAGGCGTCGCATGCGGATATACTCTCCAAGAGAAAATCCGCAAAGCATACTGAACATCCGCTGGAAATGAAAGGCCGACGAGCAGGCCTGCTTCGCTACCAGCTCATAGTCAATTTTCTCGGTCAAATGCGCCTCTGTGTAATCAAGGGAGCGCTGTATCCCCATAATCCAATCCATCTTTCAAACCTCCTTCCGTAAGTAGATTCTATCAGGATTTATCTTATTATTCCTGACTTTCCGTGCGGTGCGGTGACAGGGTATCGAATAACCATTCAAGCGTATAAGGCGGCGATATTCTGTATTTTACGCTTCATTTCTGCGCAAACATGTGGCGGTTCCAGGCATTTGCATTTGTCGCCAAAGCTTAGAAGAATATCATAGTAATAATCGTTTTCTATAAAAGGGAAGTCCACAATATAATGTGCATCACCATCGGGTGTGAAGCTTTCACAAGAGCAGAAATCCAGCATCCTATCCATGATAGATTTGTGAATGCGAATTTTGATTTCTGTCTGTATCGTTGCCAGAATATCATCAAAACCCAACTGTGGTTTTTCATCATGCCGCGGCGTGAAAAGTTCGTCTTCCATTTGCAGATTTGATATGCGAGATAGCCTGAATAAGCGAAAATCATTTCTTTTATGGCAATACCCTTGCAAATACCAGTGACTACTTTTCAGTACAAGCTGATAAGGTTCAACTGTTCGTGTGGTCTTATTTCCGTGGTGGGCCACATAGTCAAAGGAGAGCAGCCCGTTTTCCTGCAAAGCGGTTTTGACAGTTTCCAAGTATGGTTGTATGTTCCTGTTGCCTATCCACGGACTTAAATCAATATGAATTTGATTTACTTTTAATTCAATATCGTTTGCTCTGTCGGCAGGGATACAACGCTTAACTTTCGCCAGCGCGTTCACCAGCTCATCCCCATGCATCACATTAGAAAGATTGGAAAGTCCCATCAGAATCGCGGAAAGATCGGCAATGGAAAAAACATTTTTATCAAGCTTGTATTGCTGCATAATCTCAAAGCCGCCGCCCACGCCCGATATAGAGCGGACAGGAATTCCCGCCATGTTAATCGTGTCGACGTCGCGGTAGATTGTACGGGTTGAAACTTCAAACAAATTGGCCAGTTCTTGCGCGCCGACCCGCTCTTTGTCAAGGAGTATCATAATGATGCTGACAAGCCTGTCAACCTTCATGCGATAACCGCCTTTCAAAACTTCTTTTTTTGTTGCAGATTGTTGCCATGCTGTTGTCAACAATTACATGGTACAATAAATCTATAAGAAACGCAATGAAAATGGAGGAAAGTTATGTTGACAATCTATGTTTACATCCTTGATACGTTAGCCGACTGGGAACTGGGCTATGTCACCTCGGAGTTAAATTCCGGTCGTTTTTTCAAAAAGAATGCATCTCAGATATCGCTGAAAACGGTCAGTGATTCTAAAGCACCAATTCATACAATGGGCGGGCTGACGTTGTTGCCCGATTGCCTGATTGAGGACATTGCTCTGAGCAAAGAGAGCGTGCTGCTATTGCCCGGTGCAGATACATGGAACGACCCCAGGCATGGCGCGATCATACAAAAAGCAAGCGAGCTGCTCACTGCGAATGCTACTGTCTGTGCCATCTGCGGAGCTACCACCGCGCTTGCGAACAGTGGACTGTTGGATAACCGTCCGCATACCAGCAACGGGCCTGGTTTTCTTGAAATGGTTTCTCCATATTATAAAGGGCAGCGCTTTTATATAGACCAGCCATCTGTAGCAGATCGCAGTCTTATTACTGCAAGTTGCACCGGAGCTTTATTGTGGGCGAAACAAATTATAGAGCATTTAGGTATTTTTGAATTAAACACGCTGGAATCCTGGTATGAATATTTTAGAACCGGTAAGCCTGAACATTTCTTTGCCCTCATGCAAACTTTGCCGTCTAACAATGAAAATAATTAGTTGCTGCCTTAAGCAATTTGGAGACATGGTGATTTGCGCTTACGGCGGCGGAATTTTTCCTGCTGCTGTAAAATATTCCTTATCCCAAACAGAGCGAATTAATTTAGGAGGGCACTCCGAAATTCTAAGCAAAACGCATAAAAACCGCTTAAAAAAGCGGTTTTTATGCAAAAGATGGTCGGAGTGACAGGGTTCGAACCTGCGGCCTGATGGTCCCAAACCACCCGCGCTACCAACTGCGCCACACCCCGATATTCAATTATATGCTACTTTCGCGCCTGTTCCCAAACCAGGTGCGCTACCAACTGCGCTACACCCCGATATTCAGTTTTATTGCGATTTCGCGCCGGTTCCCAAATTCCAGATGCGCTATACACGGTTATTTGCTTTCATTTCCGCTTCGCCCATGCTCTCAAAACACTCGCATCACATCTGGGTATCATCGAAACAAAAAGGAGCGAAAAAAATACAGCCAACAAACGTGTTTTATCCAGGCTGTACTTGATCAAAAGCAATATTTTAGCTGCAATATATTATACTGCATTAAACGGTTACTGTCAATCAAACGTGTGCATATAAAACATTGAAACCTGATAAATTTAAAAAATAACATTGAAACCGGTTGACATTTATCCAAGTTAATGTTATAGTAAATTTCGCTGTCATTCACTTGCTATGCTGGTGTAGCTCAGTTGGTAGAGCAGCTGATTTGTAATCAGCAGGTCGGGGGTTCAAGTCCGTCCACCAGCTCCACCTTTAAAATTGAATAAATGTGGGAGTGTTCCCGAGCGGCCAAAGGGGGCAGACTGTAAATCTGTTGTCTTACGACTACGATGGTTCGAATCCATCCGCTCCCACCAAATTAAAGTCATGTATGAGTATTTGAACTCATACATGACTTTTGCTTTATGTATGCTAAAATTAACCCGTGGTGCTATTAAAAAACGAGCGACTTAATGCAAATAGGATTTGGTTTACGGATACAAGAATTGATAAGAAAAGCAACAGCAAAAGCCAGAAGCTTAGAGGAAAGGCGAGTAATCAGCCCCAAAGAGATTTAACCCGCACCCGCTGAATACCCAAACGATCAACAAGTTGGGAGTTTGTCGTTTCACTCCTTCTCCTAACTTTGAAGATATGCTGTCGAAACTGCTGTTCTGGTGGCTGTGGTACATTGGACTTTGGTAGCGGGTACATCCTAATGCCTATTAACGTGTGGATTCTGACGGGTTAATTTAGCCTTCAAATCTCAAACAGCGCTGCCATGCTGCGTGAGATTTGAAGGCTCTTTCTTTATTTCGCCAAAGCAAATTGTATTCTTTTGTAAAAATCGAGAAATTTTCTGAAAATATAGATAAATATTTAGATTTCCCTTGGATTGTTTTTTCAGGATATGCTATAATAAAGGCACAGCAAAAATCACCAATGCAAAAAGGAGAAAAGCTATGAAATACGAAGTTTACAGCGATGCATCAAGCGGCCTTCATTTCGCGGTAGTATGCGATGACGGATCGTGCAAATACTACTTTAGCGATAAGAACAAGGAAGAGATCCCCCAGCTGGTTGAAGCCGCCAAGGCTGGCGAAGATCTGAGCCGTTGGACCGGTAACGACAACGACCCGCAGTCCAAGTACGAGGCACTTCTCGCCGACGCCGAGGAGAATAAGGTTCAGGACGTCACTGACGAATATCTCAAGGAGTCCAACTGATACCGCAGTCCGGCCATGTGAACGCACAAGGCTGCTCCCAGCCCTGCTCAGGGCTGAAAATCCATAACAAAAGCGCAAGAGATGCCTTGGTTTTTAAGCAGGGCTACCTCTTGCGTTTGTGTTTTTGGCGCATCTTTTGCAGCCATATTAAATTGGTTATATGAAGATATAAAAATCCGTATTTTATTTTCCGGACTGAAAATGTTAGAATTTAAAAAAGACATTTTATCTTTAAGCGCCGGCAAGGCGTAGAATAAATTTAAGGAGGCACCCCATGAAAAACCGCATTGCAGCCCGCATGTCGCTTTTGGCGCCGTCGGGCATCAGAAAGGTGAATGAAAAGGCGCTGGCAATGGAGCGAGCCGGTGAATCGGTCATCCATTTTGAGATCGGGCGTCCCGATTTTGATACGCCCGACTACATTAAGCGCGCCTGTGAGGAAAGCCTGAAAAAAGGAGAGGTTTTTTACACCTCCAACTTTGGCGATATGGGCCTGCGTGAGGCGGTTGCCGAAAAGCTGACGCATGAAAACCAGGTGGCGTACAAGCCCGCCGAGGTGCTTGTGACGGTAGGGCTTTCGGAGGCCGTGTTCGATGTGCTTTGCACCATTCTTGACCCAGAGGATGAGATTCTGGTGCCCGACCCGGTCTGGATGAATTATCTCAATGTTCCCCGTCTCCTGGGCGCAACACCGGTAACCTATGCGCTCCGCGAAGATAACGACTATCAGGTGGATCTGGCGGAGGTGCGACGCAAAATTACTAACAGGACCAAGGCGCTGGTGCTGGTAACGCCCAATAATCCCACCGGCGGCGTTTTGTCGGGGCAAACGCTTCGCGGGCTGGCTGAGATTGCTGTGGAAAAAGATATTCTGGTCATTGCGGATGAAATTTACGAACGGCTGATTTATGACGACGCCAGACATATCAGCATTGCCTCGCTGCCCGGCATGAAGGAACGCACCTTTACGCTCAACGGTCTGTCCAAGGCCTTTTCAATGACCGGCTGGCGCGTCGGCTATGTGGCCGCCCCCGAGGAATATATTATGGCGCTTAATAAAATTCATCAGCATAATACCACCTGTGCGCCTTCCTTTGTGCAAAAAGCCGCCATTGTCGCGTTGCGTGACGAACAAAACGAGGTTACCGACATGGTCAGCGAGTACCAGCGGCGCCGCGACTATGCGGTTGCGGCCATCAATGCCATGCCGGGCTTGAGCTGCCGCTGCCCCAAGGGCGCTTTTTATATCTTCATCAACATCCGGTCTTTAGGCCGCCCATCTGCCGAGGTTGCGGAAATACTGTTGGATCAGGCTAAAATTGCGCTGGTACCCGGCGACGTATTCGGGCCGGGCGGCGAGGGCTATCTGCGCATGAGCTTCGCAAACAGCTATGAAAATATTGTAGAGGGCTGTAAGCGCCTCCGGCAGGCTGTGGCGACGCTGCAAAAATAATCCGCTTGCCGTGCGGCGGTGTGCCAACGGGCATATAACCGACAAAGCCTCCTGCTTGGGGGGCGTATTTCGTACCACCGTGTTAATCGCCTTGCGGTGCGTCGGCTTGTCTGCCTTGTTCGTCCTCTGCGCGCAAACAATATGCGCCAATTCAGCGCCGCTTTTTAAGCTGGCTGACTATATTACAACATAAGCAAGTACGGAGCCGCGGTGTGCCGCAGCTCCGTACTTGCCATTATAACGCATTGGCCTGTTGAATGCGTTTTCAAAATCAGTCCAACAAGCCCGAAAGCCCTGCGCCGCCTTTATCAAACGCAAACCGTTTGGGCGGACAAAATAGCCTGAGCCGGAACATACAGAGGCGCATCCAGCGGAGCGGATGTATCTGAAAACGCCGAAACGAGTGCGTTGATAATCTTTTCGCTCGCATAGCCGTCTCCATATGGATTGACTGTGTGGGTCATTTTATCATAAAGCTGCCGGTCGTTTAAAAGCCGGGCCGCACAGCTAAAAACCGAGTCCTGATTAACGCCGGCCAGCAGCACCGTTCCGGCGCAAACCGCCTCTATGCGCTCGGTCTCCCGGCGCAGCACCAGCACCGGCTTATGCAGCGAGGGCGCTTCCTCCTGCAGGCCGCCCGAGTCGGTCATGACCATATAGCATCGGCTTATCAGGTTATGCATATCCAGCACATTAAGCGGCTCCAGCAGGTGAACGCGCGGGCTGTCTGCAAAGGCCGCCCCGGCCGCATGACGCACAGCGGGGTTTGGATGCACCGGGAACAGCACCTCAATATCAGGAAAGGTTGCCAGCAAACGGTGTACCGCGGAAAAAACATCGGCTATTCCGGCATCCAGGTTTTCCCGGCGGTGGGTTGTCAGCAATATGATGCGCCGGCTGTAATCCATGCGGTTGAGCAGCGGCTGCGAGAACCGATAGTCCGGGCGAACGGTGTAACGCAAAACATCAATAGCCGTGTTGCCGGTGACGTAAATTCTCCCCCGCACATTCTGCCGCAGCAAATTCTGGCGGTTTTGCTCGGTGGGCGCGAAATGCAGCGTGCTCAAATCGCCCAGAAGCGTGCGGTTCATTTCCTCCGGATAAGGGGAGTCGGCATTTCCGGTGCGCAGACCGGCTTCGACATGCCCGACCGGAATCTGATGATAAAATGCGCTCAAGCCAGCTGATAAGGCGGTGGTGGTATCACCATGCTCCAGTACAATGTCCGGTTTAGTTCTAGTCAGCACCTCATCCATTCCAGTTAAGACCCGTGCGGTAATGTCGGTAAGGGTCTGATTGTCCTGCATAATATTTAAATCAAAGTCAGGCGTAATATTGAATTGCATCAGCACATCATCCAATATCTGCCGGTGCTGCGCTGTAACGCAAACAGTCGTTTCGAGACGACGATCCTTTTGGCAGGCAAAAATAAGCGGCGTCATTTTTATGGCGTCCGGCCGTGTTCCAAACACCAGCATCAGTTTCAGTCGTTTCATTGCGAGCCTCCTAAACATAGTTCCTTTTGACGGAATAGCAGTATTTTTTAGTTACAAATTCATATAAAATTTTTTCCTAAACGGTGAAAAAGGCTGAAATCTGTTTAATTAGGCTAAATCATATGCTATAATGTCATCATTATAACATATGCGAGGTTAAAAACAATATCTTCGACCTCGCCAGTTAATGTTAGAGAGTGTATGCAAACCATCAAGATAACCAAAGCAGAGCAGCCGCTAAGTGAGTAACCGCAAGAAAAGAAGCGGC
>JAEWYJ010000029.1 GCA_023395695.1 Bacillota bacterium
GTATCCCCTCCGTGAGTTGTTACGGCGCAGCTGAAAACCGACGCCAAAATGCATGACGCACAATTTTATCCGGCAAAAAATCTTTGTACGGCAACGGCTGGCCAAAAAAGTCTAACGCCATACGGCAAGAATGTATGGCGGCAGGCATTCCGATGCGTTATAGGCACGCCCCAAGAGCCGCCAGCAGCCGGTCGTTTTCGTTTTGCGTGCGTACCGCCACGCGATACCAGCCCGCGTGCAGGCCCTCAAAGTTGGCGCAGCTTCGGATTAAAACACCCTTTTGGCACAGCCGTTCCCCCAGCTGTGGCGTTGGGCTGAAAAATAAAATATAGTTGGCCTCGCCCGGGATAACGCGCAGGCCCAGCTCTGTCAGCGCGGCGTGCAGGCGAGCACGCTCGGCGGCGACAAGCGCGCGGCTCTCATCAAGATATTCCTGCGCAGTCAGCGCGGCAATGCCCGCCTGTTGCGCCAGCGACGAGACATTCCACGGCGGCCCCGCTTCATAAAGGCGCTGCAGCAGCGCAGCGTCGTTGCTCAGGCAATAACCCAGGCGCACCCCCGCCATGCCGTAAAGCTTGGTAAACGCCTTTAATATCAGCAGCTTTTTATACCGGGGCAGCATGGGGAGAAGCGTTTGCGTCTTTGGCTGAGACATAAAGCCGAGGAAGCATTCATCCACCACCAGCCAAATGTTATACGCAGCGCAGCGCCTTAAAATTTCCGCCAGCAGCGCATGGTCGATATGCCTGCCGGTCGGGTTGTTGGGGTTGCATAAAAATACAAGGTCAACGCCGGCACGCAGTTGGGGCAAAATTGCCGGAGTCAGCGCAAAATCATCCTCGGCCCTGAGCAAGTGCCGCTCAATCGCGCAGCCCTGCCGCGTAAGCGCCAGCGCATATTCCGCAAAGGTCGGCGCCGGTATTAACGCCAGCCCCGGCCGCAGCACCGCTGCCAGCCGGTAGATAATCTCCGCCGCACCCGCAGCGCAAAACACCTGCCCGGCATCCACACCCTCGCTTTCGGCAATGGCCGCCCGAAGATCGCGGCAGAGCGGATCGGGGTAACGGTCGGCCTCCCGCGCCGCTGTGCAGATGGCGCGGCGCACCGCCTCCGGCACCCCAAGCGGATTGACGTTTACCGAAAAATCCAGCGGCGGCACGCCATAGCGCGCCAAAAAGCCCCGCGTATCGCCGCCGTGTATCAGCGCGCCGTCATGATAATCCATAGCGCCAAAAGCCCCCTCGTCAATAGTACTACCAGCAGCCCCAACACCGTCGTGCACAGCATCAGCCGGTTTACACGGCCAATATCCTGCGGTTCACACGCCCGCAGTGCGTCGCCAATTGTCGGCTTTTGCAGTGTTTTGCCAAAATAAACCGCGTCGCCGCCGAGCCGTATGCCCAGCGCCCCGGCGCAGGCCGATTCGCTCTGCGCCGAATTGGGGCTTTTGTGGTTGTAGCGGTCGCGTTTAAAAATCCGCCAGGCATTTTTAGCATTAAAGCCGCACAGCCATGCCGAAGCGATGAGCAGTAGCGCCGAAATACGCGCGGGGATGTAGTTCATAATATCGTCCAGACGTGCCGAGGCACGGCCAAAGTAAAGGTAATGCGCATTTTTATAGCCTACCATGCTGTCAAGCGTATTGACGGCTTTATAAAAAACACCCATCGGTGCGCCGCCGACCGCCATCCAGAACAACGGCGCAATAACCCCGTCGCAGGTATTCTCAGCCACCGTCTCCACCGCGGCCCGAATAATGCCCGCACGGTCAAGCGCTGCGGTATCGCGCCCCACCACCTGCGCCACAGCATGGCGCGCATCTTCAATGGTGGCACAAGCCAGCGCTTGTTCCACCTGCTGACCGGCCCGCGCCAATGACCGTGCGGCCAGACACTGCCAGCAAACAAAAACGCCCACCGCCAGCCGCACAGCAGGGTGAATAAGCCCCCCAAGCCCCAGCGCCAGCTGGCAAAGCGCACAGGAGATAAGCGGAACGCCTGCCGCCAACACCACCCCTGCCGACAACTCGCCGTTGGGCGTTTTTAAAAATGCCTTGCGCAAACCCTTTTCAAAACGGGAAATCATTTTGCCGATGCCCACCACAAGGTGGGGAATACCGGCCGGGTCGCCAAAGAGCCAGTCGAGCATAAACCCCGGCAAAATTGCCGCCAGGACAGCCATTTATAATGATCCCCCTTTGATGACGGCGCCGATGCCACACTGCACCCGTACAACCTTTTCGGCCCTGAGCGCCAGTGCGCAGCAGGTTCGGCCCACCCTCTCGCGCCACACCCTTTCGGTCTCGTCCATCGGCACGACGCCACAGCCAACCTCGTTGCAGATAATCACCTGCTTTTGGCAGAGCGCGGGCAGCAGCGCCTCATCATCGGGTTGGTGCCGCAACAACGCCTGAAGGTTGAAGAGCACCGGCGCATCGTCGAGCCGGTCGGACATCTGCTCAAAGCCATAGCCCAGCTGCGCGGCATACGCACGCTTGCCGCAATGCGCCCCGCCTATAATCAAAATCACAGCCAGCCCCCCTTTTGGCTGAGCACCAGCGCAGCCAGACAAAGCAGCTCGCAGCACTGCAAAAACCAGCCTGCCAGATCGCCCCGTATGCCGCCAAATTCCCCGTACGCGACCCGCACCAGCCACCAAAAGCAGCCCGCTGCCGCCAGCAGCATCAGTCCGCCGCCAAGCAGCGAAATTTCCAGCATAGCCGCCGTGCATAATGCCAGCATCGTCAGCAGCGCAGCCCATACCGTTCGCTTATCAGCGGCCTCATGAAAGCTGTGCAGCGTGCCCGACTCGCCGGTGCCGGGCAGGAAAACCACCGAGATAGCGCTGAACACACGGCTTAAAACCTGTGCAAAAAAAAGCAACAGCAGCGCACGGGGGGACAGCACCAGCGTATAACAAAGCGAGAAATAGAGCATAAAATAGGCCGTCAGCCCAATGGCGGCAAACGCCCCCATATGCGGGTCCTTTAAAATTTCACATTTGCGGGCGGGTTCGGCATGGCTGGCCAGCGCGTCGACCGTGTCGCAGAAGCCGTCTAGATGAATGCCTCCCGTCACAGCGACAGGAAGCAGCGTCAGCCCACAGGCCGTAAGGACCGCGCCAAGGTCCAGCCATCGGCACAGGGATGCCCAGCCAAAAAGCAGCAACCCCACCGCCGCGCCCACCAACGGAAAGCCCGCCATCATATAACGCATATTCTGTGCGTTCCAATCGGTTTTAGGAACCGGCAGGCGCGAGAACATGGCAAAAGCCAGTGCAACAGACCGCAAAACCGTCATGCCCTCTCCCCCTTTAATATAATCGGAATACCGCACACCACCTCGACCACACTGTCAAACCGGGCAGCCAGCACTGTATTGCAGCGACCAAGCAGTTGAAGATAGCGGTCGGTGTCGGCATCATAGGCAACGCCGTCGGCAAACACGTTGTTGGTTACCACCACCAGCCGACGGCTGAGGCGTGTAAGCTGCGCGACACCATCCAGAATCGCCGCTTCGGCGTCCGGCCCGGCGCCCTGCGAAGAGAACAGCTCGTTTGCCGCCAGATTTCCCAGACATTCCAGCAGCACCGAACAGCCCTCGGGCAGCGCGGCGCCCGTGAGCGCCCCCAGTGCGGTAAAGCATTCAAGCGTTTGAAAGCCTTTTGTCGCGCGCAGGGCGCGGTGCCGTGCAATGCGGGCCGCAGCCTCCACGCCAAAGGGCTGCATCGTCGCAATGTAAAGCTTATGATCGGCGCCCTCCAGCAGCGACTCGGCGTAGGCGCTCTTGCCGCTGGCGGCGCCGCCGATGACCAGCGCCGTCATACGGTCACAGCGTTGTCAACGGCTTGGTCGGGTATCTCGTCAGGTGCCTCATAGGCCGCCATGCCAATCTGTTCAAACGTCGCCATATTCTTATAGACCTCCAGCGCCATGTCGAGCATCGGTACGGCGCAGACCGCGCCCGTGCCCTCGCCGAGATGCATTCCGGCAAAGATCATCGGCCTGAGACCGAGAGCGGACAACAGCATAGCGGCGGCAGGTTCTGAGGACACATGGGTCGCTATCATCGCCTGTACCGAGCCGGGGCAGAGCCGCGCGGCCAAAAGTGCTGCCGCCGCGCTGATAAAGCCGTCTATCAGCACCGGCACGCGGTAAAGTGCACCGCCCAGAAAAACGCCGGTCAGCCCCGCAATATCCAGTCCGCCCAGCTTTTGCAGCACCTCAAACGGGTTGTCGGCGTCCGGCGCATGCAGCCGTACCGCCGCCTGAATGACCCGGATTTTCTTGCGCATAGCCTGATCGCTCAGGCCCGCCCCGCGGCCGGTGACCTTAGTTACCGTCTTGCCAAGCAGCACCGCCGCAACGGCGCTGGCCGTGGTCGTGTTGCCAATGCCCATCTCGCCGGTCGCCAGCAGCTGATAGCCCTGCTGCTTGCAGCGGCGCACCAGCTCCATGCCACGCCGGATAGCCTGCTCGGCTTCCGACGCCGTCATGGCGGCCTCCCTGGCAAGGTTGCGGGTACCGCGCGAAACGGCGTAATCGAGAATACCCTTGCAGCCGGAAGGATGATTCATGCCCATATCGACCGCAAAAACGTCCATTCCTGCCCGTTTGGCCATGTAGCGGATGCAGGCATGCCCGTTGGCAATGTTCTCAGCCACCAGCGCCGTAATCTCGCTGCCGGTCTGGGTAACGCCCTCGGCCACCACGCCATTGTCGGCACAGAGCACCAGCACCGCCCTGCGCTGGATGACCGGCAGCTCACTGCCGGTGAGCGCCGCTATTTTTATGACAGCCTCCTCAAGCAGGCCAAGACTGCCAACCGGCTTTGCAATCGCATTCCAACGTGCACGGCAACGCCGCGCCACGGCATTATCCGGATATTTGATCTGTCGGTTAAGCTCCTGAAAATCCATATTTTTCTCCATAAGCGGCCGCAGCGGCTAAGAATTTTTTTGCCGCCGGAACATTCCCCTGCAAATAAAGATGCGGAAAGCCTGCAAACAGGCTCTGCGTGGCATGCACGGCGTCCCACGAACGGCCGTCGGGCTTTTGGGCCTTAAAAGCGTCGCCGCAGCTGTCGCTCTGCCAGTAGTGAAATTCGTGTGCGCGAAGCGCCTCGCCCGCACGGCACAAAAGATTATCCCGCCGCGCCGTCAGCGTCACATAGCCAAAAGGCCCCAGACGGTTACCGCTGTGCGCCCTGCCCAAAACGACGCCCGCCATCGGGTGAAAATCGCCTTTATCGTCCTGCAGCTGCTCATGCAGATATAAAAAACCGCCGCATTCGGCAAGGCAGGGCAGGCCGCCCTCAATGGCATTTCGGATGTCCGCCAGCATCGCCCTGTTTTGCGAAAGCCGTCTGGCGTACAGTTCCGGATAACCGCCGCCGAGATACAACGCCTGTATATCTGGCGGAAGGCCGCCATCTTGGAGCGGTGAGAAGAACACCGGCTCGGCGCCAAGCGCCCTGAACAGCGCAAGCGTTTCTTCGTAATAAAAGCAAAAAGCGTCGTCTTTCGCAACCGCCAGCCGAACCCGACGCGGCAGCCGCGCGGCGGCCTGCGGCAAAAATTCCAGAGGAGGAGCGGCTTGCGCAAGCGTGAGGAGCGCCTGCAAATCAATATTTTGCCGCGCCGCCTCCCCCAGCTTATCCAGCTTTTGCGATAAATCCGCTATTTCGCCAGCTGTCACCAGCCCCAAATGGCGGCTTTGCAGCGTACATTCCGGCAGCTCGGGAAGAAAGCCCAATACCGGCAGCCCGGTTTCCTGCCTGATGGCGGGCGCCACCCGGCCATAGAGCGCCGGGGTACAGCGGTTCAGGATGACACCCGCGAGCTGCGAAGGGCGGCGCAGGCTGTCAAAGCCGCGCACCGTTGCCGCAAGCGACAGCGCCGCGCCTCTGGCAGACAGCAGCAAAATAGCCGGCGTATGCGTTGCGCATGCCAAATTCCATGCGCTGGCTGCATCGGTGGTGCCAACGCCGTCGTAATAGCCCATTGCACCCTCAATAAGCGCCATGTCTCCGTTGCCGCCGTACTCGGCTAAAAGCCGGGTGACCGTCGGCGTGTTTGAAAGAAAAAGATCAAGGTTATAGCTGGGCAGCCCCAACACCCTGCGGTGGAACATCGGGTCGATATAGTCCGGGCCGCTTTTAAAGGCAACAGGCCGGCAACCCGTCGATTGTAACGCACGCAAAAGCGCCAGTGTCAGCGTTGTTTTGCCCTGCCCGCTTGAAGGGGCGGTCAGCAGCAGGCGCGGCAACGCTCTGGTCATATCTGCCCGCCCCCTCCGCTGATAATGTAAACCGGATTTTGCGCCGCCATTATATGGTAGCGTCCCAACGGCTCGGCACGGCTGATTGCCACCTGCACCGTCTCGGTATCCGGCAGGTTCAGTTCGTTAAAAAGACCTGTCGCTTCGGCAATTGTCTCCAGTGTAACGGCGGCTACCACAAGGCGCACCCGAGGATTTTTGGCCAGCAGCAGCGTCGTTATTTCACGCAGCCTGCCACCGCTGCCACCGATAAATGCCGCGTCGGGAACGGGCAGCGACTGCAATGCGTCGGGCGCCACCCCCTCGATGCAGGTCAGGTTAAAGGCGCCGAGCTTCGCGGCGTTTTCAGTAATCAGCCGACAACCCTCCGCCTTTTGCTCCACCGCATACACCCGGCCGGAGTCGAGCGACAGCGCAGCCTCGACCGCGACCGAACCGGTACCCGCACCGATATCAAAAACGATATCGCCACCGGCAAGCCGCAGCTTTGACAGCGCGACGGCGCGCACCTCACTTTTGGTCATCGGAATATGGCCGCGGGTGAACGCCCCGTCCGGCAGGCCAAAGCCCACCCGCTTTTTTGGCGCGGGGTTCTGTACCAGCAGCACCGAAAGCGGCGGAAAATGCCGCTGCATTAAATCTGCCACCTTACCGTCGGTAATCTGCTGCGCCGCGGTTCCCAAATCCGAACCGACAAAGGCGTTCAGCGCACCAAATCCGCATTTGGTAAGGGCGCGGCACAGCGCGTCGGGCGTCTGTGCGCCACCGGTAAGAAAAAAGCATGCGGCATGACGCGAAACCTCGTGCGCCACATTACAGGCGGCTCCATGCGCCGTACAGAGCCGCCAGTCCTGCCACGGCAGCTGCAGCGCCGCACCAAGCGCTTGCACGCTCGATATGCCCGGCAACACCGTCACCTCGTGGCCGGCCAGCAGCGGCAGCAGCAGCCGGGTACCGCTGTAAAAGCCGCTGTCGCCGCTCATAAGCACGCAGGCGGCATCGGCCTGCGCGGCATTAATGGCGGCGGCAAGCTCCGCGGCGTTTACCGCGGCAATGCCACGCGGCGGGGCGATACCCGCGCTGTCGAGCAGCCGCGGAGCGCCAAGCACCAGACCGGCGGCGTCGAGCGCTCGCTGCACGTCGGGCAGGCAGTTCTGCCGGTCCCCTGTACCATAGCCTGCAATTGTTACCCGCATGGCCCTTGCCCCCTTAAAAATAGTGTTAAATGTTTTCGGTTCGGCGCTGTGCTTCCACAGCGCCTTCCGATGTCATCTATGCATCGTATATCGACGGTTAATTTTACATCCGGCTGCGTTAAAACGCAGTTATAAGCGCCTGTTTTTCGCCTTGCCAACCATAGGGTTTTCTCAGCGGTGACCCGCTGCTAAACGAACCGGCACTTCCTGAGAAAATACGCGCGTTATGACGCCTGAGAGCTCAGTCATGCGCACATTTAGAACCGCCCTGCGGCGTTTTAAAACACATTTCGCTGTTCCGGGCTTTAAATAACGCTCTGGTCGGTTGTCAAAAAACCGGACAGCTTTATTTTTAGCTGCTCAAGCGTATCGCCGGTGTCCTCAGGTCGTGTTACCAGAACAGTCCGTACGCCGCACGCCCTTGCGGCGGCCAGCTTTTCAGGAAAGCCCCCCGCCGCACCACCGTCCTTAGTGACAAGCGTTTCAATGCCAAGCTGCTTAAAAAGCGCAGCGTTGAGCGCCTGTGAAAACGGCCCCTGCATAGCGATGATGTGGCTTTGCAAAAAGCCCAACGCCATACAATGTTCAATGGCCTCAACCGTCGGCAGCACGCGGGGATAGCAGCGTGCCGCAAAATCGTGCAGCTTTGTATAGGCCGCCAGCTCCTTTGAGCCGGTGGCAATCAGCACCCCGCCCATGCTTTGGTTAAGATATGCCGCCGCCTGCGCCACCGAGGAGACAACGACGCAGCCCTGTGCGTCGCTGCCCGGGCGCAGCAGCCTGAAATACGGCAGCCCGGTTGCTTGCGCCGCCGCCCTGATATTGCGGGTGGCCTCGTGCGCGTAGGGATGCGTGGCATCGATAACGCAATCAAAGCGCCGCTCTTGTGTCAAGGCCGCCATGCCCGCCGCATCGAGCCGCCCCACCCGGACAGTCAGCCGGTCACAGGGCGGCAGCAGCGCTCTGGCATAGTCGCTGGTCACACAGAGCGTCGTCTGTATATCCCATTGAAACAGCCACTCAAGCAGCGGATGGCTGTCCGCCGTGCCGCCAAAAACCAATAGCTGCTTCATCGCTTCGCCTCGTAGCCGCGCAGCGTAACCATTTTTCCGCCCAGCTCAACCGTTTTGCCGTTGCCGATGAACACGGTACAGAACATGCCCGCAGAAAAATCGCGCAGCTGAGACAAGGGCATCAACCGTGCGGTTTCACCGTCGCGCCCAATATTTTCGGCCACGCCGCAAAGCGTATCTCCGCCACGGTATTCCAGTAAAATATCGCAGGCACGCCGCAGATGATCGGTGCGCTTTTTGCTGCCCGGGTTATACAGTACAACCGCAAAATCGCCCGTGCCCGCGCCGTGCAGCCGCTTTTCAATGACATCCCAGTCGACGAGCAGGTCGGAGAGCGAAACCACCGCATAATCCTGCATCAGCGGTGCGCCCAAAAGCGCTGCGCCGCTCTGTGCCGCCGTCACGCCCGCAAGAACCTCCAGCCTGACCGGGCCGGAAGGCTCCCACAGCTCATAAAGCAGCCCCGCCATGCCGTAAACGCCTGCGTCGCCACTGCATACCATGGCAACATTCTGGCTTTCGGCAGCCTTAAGCGCCGCACGGCAACGCTCGACCTCGCTTTTCATCGGGGTCGAAAAGTAGGCCTTGTCCGGAAAAATTGGCCGCACCAGCTCGACATAGGCGGTGTAGCCGCAAATTAAATCGCAGGCGGCCAGCGCGGCGTGCACCGCGCCGGTCATCCCCCCGGCACGGCCGGGGCCGATGCCCACAACAGATAACTTCATGTTGTTCTCCTCTGTAGCGCCCATAGCTAGGGTGCTTTGGTAATTCGCACAACGTGCGCGGCGCGGGCCACCGCCATTGTCACACCATTAAAGGCCCGCTTTTTAATAAGCAACGCACCCTTGCCGCCCAAAACCGCGCTGCGCTCGCAAACATTGTCCACACCCGTCGTTCGCCGCACAAAATCCGACGCGGTAAAGTCGCCGGGCAGCGCGGCGAGCGCCTGAGCCGAAAAGGTAACGAGCGGCAGCTGCGCTGCCCGGCAAAAATCCAAAAGTCCCGCCTCATTGGCCTTAAGGTCAATGCTGCACACCCGGCCAAAGGCGCGCGGCTCCAGACTAAAGTCTGTGCAAAGGCGGTTAAAAGCCGAGTGTATGTCCGACGCCGGCGTATGCTTTTTACAGCCGACGCCCAGCGTAAGAACCGGCGGGACAAGCTGCAGCGCCGAAGTCTCACCGACCTTTATGCCAATTTTAACGTCAAAGGGCGGATAATCGGTCAAAATAATCTGCCCCTCCAGCGCGGGGTCCAGCACCGTTGCAAAGCTGCTTTTTAAGCGTATCGCTTCGTGCGACAGCAGCCGTGCCGAAACCTGCCTGATGCGCTCAGGGTTGCAGATGGCGTAGCCCTGCTCAGTCGCCCAACTGTCAATGGCAAAAAGGCCGTTGCAGTCGGTCGCAGTGGTAATAACCGCCCGTGCCCCCAGCAGCCCGGCCAGTTGTTTGGCCAGCGCATTGGCTCCGCCGATATGCCCGGATAAAATAGGCACAACAAATTCGGCACATTCGTCAATGACAAGCACCGCCGGGTCACGGGTTTTGCTGTCGGCAAAGGGCGCAACAGCCCGTACGGCAATACCCGCCGCGCCAATGAACACCAGCGCGTCCGCCACCTCAAAATGCTGCGCCGTCCAGACGTGCAGCCCGTCTTTGGGGCAACGTCCGGCGCTGCAGCCGTCATTGGGCCACAGTGCCTGCAGCCGCTTTGCCAGCAGCAGGCCTTTTTCGGAAAACGCCAGCATCGCCAGCTTCATGGCTGTGCCTCCCCTTTACGAAAAGCGGTGGTAAAGGCGGGGTCGTAAAGCTTTGAGCGCGCGTAGTCCGCGCCTAAAAAGCCACCCACCGTAATGAGCGCCGTATGGGTAATATGATTCTTTTGCGCCGTGTCGTGCAGTGTACCCACCGTACAGTGCAGCACCTGCTCCTGTGGCCAGGTCGCCTTATAGATAATCGCCGCCGGGGTATCGGGGCTATAGCCCCCCACGACCAGCTCTCGTTCCAGCGCTTCGGTCAGCCCCGCGCTCAGAAAAATAACCATTGTTGCCCCATGCGCCGCAAAGGAGGCGATGCTCTCACGCGGCGGCACCGGCGTTTTGCCCGCCATGCGGGTGATAATGACGCTCTGGCTGACGCCGGGCAGCGTATACTCCGCCTTTAGCGCAGCGGCCGCGCCGCAAAAGCTTGAAACGCCCGGTACATAATCGTAAGGGATACCCGCAGCATCAAGCTGATCCATCTGCTCGCGGATGGCGCCGTAAAGGCAGGGATCTCCGGTATGCAGGCGCACGACGCTTTTTTGCTGTGCCGCAGCCGAAAGCATGACCGCCATAACCTGCTCCAGCGTCATTTGTGCGCTGTTATGGACAACGCAGCCCGGTCTGGCCATTTGCAAAAGCTCAGGATTAACCAGACTGCCCGCGTAGATAATGACATCGGCACGCTCAATGAGCCGCGCGCCGCGCAGCGTAATCAGGTCGGCGGCGCCGCTGCCCGCTCCCACAAAGCTGACCAAGGTGCTCACTCCTTTACGATGACGATTGTAAAGTAGCCCGACAGGTTAAAATCAAAGTCCGCCGGGATGGTTTTTAAAAGCCTTTCGCCCGGCAGGCCGCAATTTTGCACCAGCATGGCTTTATCGCGCAGCCCTTGCTCAGTCAGCCGCGCCAAAAGCTGCGGCAGCGCCTTGCCCGCCTTCATCAGCACCTTGGTGCCGGGCAGCGCCAGCGCCTGTCCGTCGTCGGCTCCGGCCGGAATGATATGCACCGGCCGGTTCATCTCGGTTAAGCTAATGCCCAGCGCCGCAGCCGACGCGCAAAAGCTGGTCACACCCGCCGCAACTTCGACAGGATAGCCCTCCGGCGCAAGCAGCCCGGCCATATATGAAAACGAGGAATAAACCGACGCGTCACCAAGGCTTAACATCGCCACATCCTGCCCGCGGTCCAGCGGCGCCTTGAGCAGGTCAGCCAGCCGGCGGTGGCTTTCGTCGAGCTTTTGCGTGTCCCTGACCATCAGAAAGGGCAGCAAAACAATTTCCTTTTCGCTTAAATCTACCACCTGCGACGCAATATCCAGCGCCACCGTGCCGCCGCCCCCGGTCTGAGGCACCGCAATAACCGGGCAGTGCTTTAACAGTCGCACCGCCTGTAAGGTCATCAGCTCGGGGTCTCCCGGCCCCACACTGACGCCGTATAACCGACCTTTCAAGCGTTTGTCCTCCATTTGTTTAATAATTCTTCGCCCTGTGCCGTGACGCCCAGTAGCGTGTAGCCGTCATAAAACACGGCGGCCCCCACCTGAAAAGCCCCTGCGGCGCAATGGGATAAATGCGCCTGTATCGCCTGCAGCAGGCTGCCGGTGACGGCATCCCAAAGCCCGGCAGCAGCCAGAATTTCAAGACAGGCGTCGGCGGTAGCCGCCTGCATCAGCGCGGTGCAGATGGCGCGGGGTGCGCCGCAGCAGGCAGCGTGGGCGGTAAACAGCTCGGTCCGGCAGTCCGCTATGCGGGAGTGGGTATTCATAATGCCGCCCGCCAGCTTGACCGCCTTGCCAATATGGCTGACCAGCAGCACCTCCGAAAAGCCGTATGCTGCTGCAAAGTCGAGACAATCCCCGATAAAATTAGCGCATTTAACCTGCGGAATGCCTTTAAGCGCCGGGTGCTCCCGCGCGAAATGCTCGGCGTAGTTTCCGGGCGTAAGCAACAGCCGCTTGCTGCCGTTGGCCGCCAGCATTTTCATTTCCACCTCAATGCTGTCAAGCAGGGCCGAAAGACTCTGCGGTTCCACAATGCCGCTGGTTCCAAGAATTGAGATGCCGCCGGTGATACCAAGGTTGGGGTTAAAGGTTTTTTTAGCTATTTCGGCCCCCGCAGGCGCAAAAATTGTCACCTGAAGGCCGCCGCTGTAGCCCGCCGCCGCACAGGCCGCGCGCACCTGCCCGGCAATCATCTCCCGCGGCACCGAGTTGATGGCCGCCGCGCCCACCGGCTGGTCAAGCCCCCGTTTGGTCACACGGCCTATGCCCTCGCCCCCGTCGATAAGAATGTCTTGTCCGTCATGCTTTTTGACCGAGGCGTAGACGAGCATGCCGTCGGTGGCGTCGTGGTCGTCGCCGGCGTCCTTGCGCACGGCACAGACAGCCTCGTCAGGCAGCAGCATAACGGCCTCCAGCCCGGCTTCAACGCGCAGACCGCGGGGCGTTATCAGCGCGGCAGTATCCAGCCGCCGGTTTGAAAGCAGCATAGCCGCAGCCGCACCGGCCGCCAGCGCCGCGCAGCTGCCGGTGGTATAACCACAGCGCAGCCGCTTTGCACCGCTGACAATATAATGCTCAAAGGACAAGCCGTTCCCCTCCCCCGGCACTGGTTTTTTGCGCAAAGTATTCGGCTAAAGCATGGCGCAAATCACACGGCCCGCCGGTCCGGCCAGGGCATAAATTTACCGCCGGAGCCAGCGCTTTTCAATGCAATATTAGTACTATATAATACCACAAACGGCGCCGTTTGTACACGGCGCCGTCCGCTTATTCACAGTTTTGCGTACCGCCCGGCTGTACAAGGCGACGGTCTGTCCAAAAGGGTTAAACGAACCGGCTGACTGTGCCGGCAATACCGCGCCGCCGGTCGGGCTATCTTTTAACCAAAAACAGCTCCTTGGGCAGCTCGGATATTTCGCTGCTGCCCAGTGTTCCCGACACAACCACGCTTAAATAGCGCAAATCGGTCATAAGATCAATCTCGTCCCCTTTTTTAAGGCCCGCGCTGCCGTGTAGGATGCGCACCTTGGGCCGCAACGTATTTTCGGGGTTGTTTTGGATGACAATGCCGACAGCCCCGTTGCTTAAGGATACAACCGAGCCCAACGGATAAGCCGCCACCGTGCGCAAAAAGCATTGCAGCAGCTCGTGGTCAAAGTGAACATTGCTTTGCGCCATCATATATTCAAGTGCCTCAGCCGGCATCCAGGCACGCCGGTACGACCGGTCGGAGGTCAAGGCGTCATAAACGTCAGCCAGCGCCAGAATGCGGGCATAGATGTGAATTTTATCTCCCTTAAGGCCAAAGGGATACCCCGTGCCGTCATATTTTTCATGATGGCAGGAAATGCCGTTGAACACCCGCTGCGTCAGGTTCTGATTATGGCGCAGCCGTTCGATAGAACGCAAGGGATGGGTTTTAATCTCTTCAAACTCCGCATCGGTCAGTCGGGTGGGCTTATTGATAATTTCCAGCGGAATGTCAACCTTGCCGATATCATGCATCAAACCGCAGAGCGCCAGCTCATTGAGCTGCTTCTGGTTATATTTCAGCTGCACCCCAATCAGCACGCTGAGCATTGCAACATAAACGCAATGCGAATAGGTATAATTATCGTAGTCCTTAATGGTTACCACGTCGACGAGAAAGACGTCCTGATGCAGAATGGACATGACCAGGTCTTCCGCAAGGTGCATACTGTGGTTAAGCGCATGCTTCGAAAGGGTATTCGTCCGCTCGCAGTCGTCAAAGATATTTTTAAGATCGCAAATAACCTTTTTCTTATAGGCCGGTTCCAGAATTTCAACAGGGTCAATGTCGCTGGCTATGGCGCTCTCAACATAGGCGCCGCCTATCTCGGCATCTACCAGCCGGCGGATGAGCGTCTCGTTAAGCGTCTGTCCCTGCACCAGCAAAGCAAACATTGAGCCATAGGCAGAAATGTCCTTGGCCAGTACCATTCCCGGTTTTAAAAAATGCGTTGGAACATAGATCATATAAGACCTCACAGATAGGAGTGGTTCTTTGGGGCTTGTCACCGGATCATTTCAAAGCTTACAGAACACCATCCTGCATACCGCACAGACCGCAGGCATTGCGCTCTGACGCCATACCCCAAATGGCCGGTAAATACAGGCATATTATAAATTCCTCAGCCCAGACTGCCGCATACGTTTTAAGGCACACGCCGCAAGAACAGGCTTGACCTGTGCAAAAGCGCTTTTGGGGGAGCCAACAGACCCCGCTCTCCCTGCGCATGATACCGCGTATATTAAAAGCATTATGCTTATTATTAAACCAGATTTTCAGCGTTTTTTCAAGCAGTCTTGCTATGATAAGGCAGAAAATATAGCACATTATGCTTAAAAGCAAAAAAACGCCCTGAGCCGCCGTCGATTCAGGGCGTTTTATGGTTACAGTCAAACCGTTTGGGCAGGCTTGACCCTTTGCGTTTATTTTTCGCCTCGCGGTGTTGTCG
>JAEWYJ010000083.1 GCA_023395695.1 Bacillota bacterium
GATCTGGGGGAATAAGCAACGCGCAGGCGTCAGCGCATAAAAAAGCTGTCATGTAAAAAATCACATGACAGCTTTCGCCCAACGGGCAGCCTGTAAAGTTCGGGGCAAACGCTTTCCCGAACCTCACGCGGCGTTGTTAGTTTGCGCAGCTCTACGCGTTTTATACAAAAAAGTATTTTTGCATAAAGGTTGCATTGCCAAAGCTTTTATGCTATCATTATCCAGTCAAAGCATATTGTTATGCTTCAAATGAATCGGAGGTCATATTAATGGGAATGTTAGAAATTGTCGGCGGTTTTGTGCTGATTGTATTGTGTGTCATCATTATTGCTGCCGTTACCGCTCAGGAATCCAAGAGTGGACTTGGCACCATTGCAGGCGAGTCTTCCGGAACCTTTTTTGATAAAAACCGTGGAAAAACCAAAGATGCCATGCTGGTTAGGGCAACCACCATCACCGGTATTGCCATGGCGGTTGTTACCTTAATTGTTCTTTTCGCCTCGCTGAGATAGTCTTAAATTATGGTGACGGAGTTCTGCTTTTGTGGCGGAACTCCGTTTTTTTCATGGTATCGTATCTTTAAGGGGCGGGCTGCTTTCGGTCGGTTTTTCTGGCTGGAGCCCGGCGCGCCGGAAATGCCCGGTCTCCTGCAACGGACAGGTTGAAAAATTTCATGTAAAGCATGTCCGGTTTTAATGATGAAAGGGATGCACATGTCAGATTTAGAAAAAAGAATTCGGGTGCAGCTGCGCAAAAGCGGCAAAAAACCCATAGCGCACAAAGAGCTGCGCCGCCGCGCCGGGGTGGATAAAAAGGATATCGACGAATATCAGAAGTTGATCAGCGGCATGCAGGCGCGTGGCGAAATCATTGGCGAAAACCGCCGCGTTGTTCTCTCGCAAAATGTCGGCGCGCGGCCGGCCACCATTATAAAGGTCAAAAGCACCTTTGGCTTTGCGCGCCCGGACGGTGCGGATCGGGATGTTTTTGTCCCGGGCCGGCAGCTCATGGGCGCTATGCCCGGCGACCGGGTTATGCTTCGGGTGAAGAAGTCCGACGGGGAGCTTGACGCCGGCGAGGTGCTGTCGTTTTTAGAGCGCGCCCGCGTGCGCCTGTCCGGTACGGCCAGAACCAATGCTTACGGGGAGCTGGAGCTGGTCCCCGACAACACTGCCTTTGCACCGCTGCTCATTGAAGGCCAGCGGCGTGCGGCCCAAAGCGGTGAAAAGGTTGTCGTTACCATCCGGCAGGATGGCGACAGTCACCGCGATTACCGCGCGGTGGTCGAAAACCGTTACGGAAGTGCGATGCTGGCCAAGAACTGTTGCGATGCCATTCTTGATGCCGCCGGTATCGACCGGCATTTTGGGCCCGAGGTTTTACAGGCGGCCGAAAAGGCCGCTGCGCGCGACATCTCGCAGGAGCTGTCTAACCGGCTGGATCTACGCAATGAGCCGATTTTTACAATAGACGGCGCCGATACAAAGGATATTGACGACGCGGTATCGTTGAAAAAAACCGAAACCGGATGGCAATTGGGCGTGCACATTGCCGACGTCAGCCACTATGTTGCCCCGAACAGCCCGCTGGATAACGACGCTTATCGCCGCGGTACATCGGTCTATTTTGCCGATTCGGTTATCCCTATGCTGCCACCCGCGCTTTCAAACGGGGCCTGTTCGCTCAATCCGCAGGAGGACAGGCTGGCTTTTTCGGCGCTGATGACGTTGGACGCCGACGGGGGACTGACCGGTTTCCGCTTTGCCAAAACAGTCATACGCTCCCGCGTTAAAGGCGTTTATGACGAGGTTAATCGCCTTCTGGCAGGGGAACAGGATAGAGCGCTCCAAGAAAAATATAGAGAGGTTCAGCCTCAGCTGTTGCAAATGGCGCAGCTGGCCGGGCTGCTGCAAAGGCAGCGTACACGGCGTGGCGCGCTTGCGTTAAGCTCGACCGAGTCAAAAATTAAGGTGGATGAAAACGGTGCGGCGGCGGACATTCTCCCCCGCGTGCAGGGGCAGGCCGAGCGCCTTATAGAGGAGCTGATGCTCACCGCCAACGAGGCGGCGGCCACGCTGGCATTGGAGCAGCAGCTGCCGTTTGTATTCCGCGTACACGAGACCCCCGCGCCCGAAAAGCTGGCGGTGCTCAAGGAGCTGCTCGACGCAGTGGGGCTGTTTTCGGGCAAGGTAGAGCCGGGGGTGCGCCCGTCGGTGCTGTCTGATATTTTACAGAGAGCCGGCGAGACGCCCTATGCGGTGCTGATTAATTCCGCTATGCTGCGCGCTATGCAAAAGGCTCGCTATAACGAAAAAAACCTTGGCCACTACGGTCTGGCGCTGGCCAACTATACGCATTTCACCTCGCCGATTCGCCGTTACCCCGACCTGGCGATTCACCGTATTTTATCGGCATATGTTAAGGGGGATCCGGCAGCAAAGCTGCAAAAGCGCTTTGCTGTCTTTGCGGCGTCCGCCGCCAAGCAGTCCAGCGAGCGTGAGCTTGCTGCCATGGGTGCGGAGCGCGCCTGCGAGGACTGCTACAAGGCCGAATATATGAGCCGGCACATTGGCGAGCGCTACACCGGCATCGTGACGAGTGCGGCAGCGCACGGCGTTTATGTCCGGCTGGAGAACACCGTCGAAGGGCTGGTGCGCGTTGAATCGCTCGGCGAGGGCATGCTGTATGACGGCAGAATGCAGTATGCTGCCGCCGACGGCAAACGACGCGTGCGGGTAGGGGACAGCATAGCGGTCATTGTGGCCGCGGCAGAGGTTTCCACCGGCAGAATAGACTTTGCGCTGGCCGATTTAATACTCGGCTCTCACGCTTAATTTAGCTGAAGGCATTTTTAAAAAGACCTCAACTTTGGCGAGTTTTTTGGCTGCGCTTTAAGGCGCAAAAGGTACGGTTTCCCCTCAGGCTGGTAAGGACTGCACTTTTCCGGCGGCTACGCCTTGTTACACTGACAAAAGTCCCATGCAGCCATGAAGTGGCCGCATGGGACTTTAAGCTTATTTAGTCGTAGGTCTCGTCTTAATGATGCTCGTGGTCGCAGGTGTTGCAGCTTTCACAATGGTGCGGATCGTCGATAATTTTACCAACAATCGGCTCAGGGTCGACACCCTGCCTGCGGTAATAATCCGCAAGTGCGGCGCGCACCGCCTGTTCGGCGAGCACCGAGCAATGCACCTTAACAGGGGGCAGGCCGTCGAGCGCCGTAATAACAGCCTTATTCGAGAGACCGAGCGCTTCTTCCAGCGTCTTGCCCTTGATGAGCTCGGTCGCCATTGAGCTGGTGGCAATTGCTGCGCCGCAACCAAAGGTTTTGAACTTGACGTCCTTGATAATGCCCTCGTCAATTTTTAGGTACATTTTCATAATATCGCCGCAAACCGCATTGCCGACCTCGCCGACACCGTTGGCGTCCGTGAGCTCGCCCACATTACGCGGATTAGAAAAATGATCCAACACCTTTTCAGAATACATCATATCTATCACACATCCTTTATCTGTTGCAAAAAATTATTTCTGTTCGGCCATCAGTTTTTCCCATACGGGGGACATCGCGCGCAGGCGGGCGATGATGGGCGGCAGCTCGGAGAGGATATAATCGACATCCTCGTCGGTGTTGTCGTCGCTTAACGAGAGGCGCAGCGAGCCGTGCGCAATTTCATGCGGCAGGCCGATGGCCAGCAGCACGTGGCTGGGGTCGAGCGAGCCGGAGGTGCAGGCCGAACCGGAGGAGGCGCAGATGCCCTTCATGTCAAGCATCAGCAGCATCGATTCACCCTCAATACCCTCGAACGAAATGTTCAGGCTGCCGGGCAGACGGTGTTCGCGGCTGCCATTTAAACGGCAGCGGGAAATCTCACCCAAAATACCGTCAATCAGGCGGTCGCGCATCTCCTTACGACGAGCGATGCGGGCGTCCAGATCGGTGGTGGCAATTTCAATGGCGGTGCCCAGCGCCACAATGGAGGCAAGGTTCTCGGTGCCGGCGCGGCGGCTGCGCTCCTGTGCGCCACCGTCCATAAAAGTATCAATGACGACGCCGTTGCGGACATACAGCACCCCGACGCCCTTGGGCGCGTGAATTTTGTGCCCTGAAAGCGACAGCATATCAATATTTTGTGCGACAACGTCAATGGACACATTGCCGACCGCCTGCACCGCGTCGGTATGGAATGGCACCTTGGCCGCGCGGCAGACCGCGCCGATTTCGGAGATGGGCAGCACGGTAGCAATCTCGTTGTTGGCGTACATAATGCTGACCAGCGCAGTGTCGGGGCGAAGAGCCGCCTTGACCTGATCGGCCGAAACCAGCCCTTCGTGGTCAACCGGCAGATAAGTCACCTCAAAGCCCTGCTTCTCCAACGCCTGAAAAGAATGCAGGACGGCGTGATGCTCAAAATTGGTGGTAATCAGGTGCTTTTTGCCCTTTTTGGCGCCGACAGAGGCCGTGCCCTTAATAGCCCAGTTGTCCGACTCGGTGCCGCAGGACGTAAAAAAGATTTCATTGACCTTTGCATTCAATGCTTTTGCGACCTTCTGGCGGGCGGCGTCCAGCGCGGCCCTGGCCTCGCGTCCCTTGGAATAAACACTGGAAGGGTTACCGTAATGCTCGGTCAGGTAAGGCAGCATGGCGTCCAGCACGGGTTTGGCCACTGCAGTTGTAGCGGAATTATCCGCATAAACAAAACGTTTTTCCATGATAAATCCTCCAAAAGCGAAATATCGCTGTTTAATACGGTTCCTTTAAATAAGAGTATGCTCTCAGTTAAAGGGGCACGCGGCTTTCGGCTTTACGCAGTCAGCGCAAATACGGCGGGCGGCAGCATTTCGGAAAATCTTTTATAAAGGATTTTCAGGCGGAAAACTGTCGTCTTGCCGGCCAGAGAGGGCTCCGGCGGCCACGACGCTTGTAAAATAACGGCCATAATAGAAGAATGCCTCAGAAATAAGAAGCTATACTTTTTTGGTCGACTTTATTGTATACCTTATTCGTATAAAATGCAATAGCTTTGGCTAACATTTTTGAAACTTTTTACTTTCGGCTACCGCCAGCCGGTCACAGCGCTCGTTTTCGGGGTGCTCGTTGTGTCCCTTAATCCACACAAAGCGCACATGGTGCTTTTCCAGCAGCGTCAGCAACTCCTGCCAGAGGTCGGCGTTTAACGCGGGTTTTTTATCGGCTTTAACCCAGCCGCGCGCGCGCCAGCCGAGCGCCCACCCCTTTTCCACCGCGTCGGTAACATACTTGGAGTCGCTGTAAAGGGTGACGTCACAGGGTTCTTTAAGCGCCGCAAGCGCCTGTATGACGGCGGTCAGCTCCATGCGGTTATTGGTGGTTTGCCGCTCGCCGCCCGAAAGCTCCCGCTCTGCATCGCCATAACGTAAAATCGCGCCCCAGCCGCCCGGCCCGGGGTTACCGGAACATGCGCCGTCTGTAAAAATAGAAATCTTTTTTTGCGGTATCGACATAAAGCCCTCCAGAATTTGTGCTATTTTGTATCAAATGGCTATGCGGCCCCGCTTTGCGCAAGGGCACCGGGCACGGCCGACGGCGGCCGTCCAAATCGTTTGAAACGGCTGCCATATATTTTCTGTCGAGCCTATTATATTACACCTATACGCCGTACACAATAGTAATGTGCCGTTTAAGGATGGCTTGACAAATTTGAGGGCAGCGCATATAATAATTAAATTGTAAAACTATATCGTTGTTATATTTTCGGCCGAGCGCCGTTTTTTATAATGCATTTTGAATTGTTTTTTTTCGTCGTTGACCGGAAATGACGGCGGAACTTACATAATATTTTATGAAAACAGAATATGGAGGATTATTTGTGCCTGAAACTAAAAACAAAACGTCCGCCGAGGGAAAGAACGTTTTCTCCCGGCGCTCAGGATTTGCGCCTAAAAACCGCCCGCAGGCTTCTGAAAATGCCATGATGACCGGAACGGGTTTGTACGGGAAGGTGGATTTGGACGCACAACCGGCTGCCGCACCCAAGCAGGTGCAGGAGCAGCCCCGGCAAAAGCAGGCTTCCGGGACACACCGGCCCAGAAAGCCGCTTTCAAAAAAAGAGGTGCTGGAGCAGAAGTCCGACACCCGCACCGATTTACCCGCCGCGCTCAAAGAGACGGCGCAGCCGCAAAAGCCGGCCGGGTATCGCCGTGGCCGTCCCAAAAAACCGGCTGCCGCGCAGCCGACGGCCGCCGAAGCGGCGCCGACCGTAACAGTGCCCGCCGAAGTTAAGAAGCCTAAAA
>JAEWYJ010000147.1 GCA_023395695.1 Bacillota bacterium
TTCCTTATCTCTTTTGGCCTGCTCAAACCGATATTTGCCGTAGTCCATAATGCGGCAAACCGGCGGCGTGGCCTGTGAGGCAATCTTAACCAGATCAAGATTTTGCTCAATAGAAAGCCGCTGCGCCTCACGGATATCCATGATGCCCAACTGCTCTCCATCTGCGCCGATCACTCTGACTTCTTTATCCTTGATATCCTCGTTTATGAGTAGTTCCTTAACGCTAATGTTCAAGCACCTCCGTTACTTAATAAAAAGTGGGCGCAGAACGCTTTGTTCCACACCCAATCAAAGACAACAAAAACAGCTTTAAAGCCGTATCGTGTTGCTATTGACCTTGTACGCGTCCTGCGCGCACAGGTGAGAACATTGCATGTTCTGCTTTGTTGTACCGATATATCATATCAGCTGGCATAATAAATGTCAACCGCTTTTACGTATTTTTATTGCAGCAGGCTTTTTCAAATAAAATTAAACGCGCCTCATTCGCCGGACGCGAAAGAGGCGCGAAGCTGCTTATACAGTCAGCCAACAGAAAAGCAAAACATATGGGCGACCGGTTTTACGCCCGGCTGCGCTGCACTTGAAGAACAGCGCAACCTATTCGCGTCCAGTAACCGGTCGGCCGCAAAAAAGTGCCCTCAAGCCCGTCTCGTTCTTACATTGGCACGCTTACAGCATCAGTTAAACATATTTTCCTTTTTCCAAAGATCCGTGTTGTGAATACCAACATCCTCAGCAACAAAGACCGGATTCTTACCCGCTTTTTTCTGCTCGGTATAGTCCTCAATGGTTTTGACGGCCGGCGTGGAAAGGGCCAGGATAACGCCGATATTGATCATGGCCATAAAGCCCATGAGCACGTCCGCGAGATTCCAGACCAGATCGTATCCGGCGATGCTGCCTAAAAACACAGCGACAACAACCGACAGGCGGAACACCTTAAGCGAGGTCTTTTTGCCCATAATAAACAGCATGTTGGACTCGGTGTAATAATAGTTGCCGATGATGGAGCTGAAAGCGAAGAAAAACACCGAAAGGGTAATTAAGAAAATGCCGGCCTCGCCAAACTGGGAGGAGATGGCCGCCTGAACCAGCGGCATAGCCTTGAGGCCCGCCGTATCAACGCCGCTGACAAGTATGATGAACGCCGTAGCCGAGCAGATAAGCAGCGTATCAATAAACACCGACAGCATCTGAACCAATCCCTGCTTAACAGGATGGCTGACGTCTGCAGACGCGGCGGCGTTAGGCGCACTGCCCATGCCGGCTTCGTTGGAAAACAGACCGCGTTTGATGCCCATGACCACCGCGGAACCGGCAAAGCCGCCAAAAATCGCTTCAAAGTCGAAGGCGCCCCGGAATATAGCCGAAAAGACACCGGGAAGCGCCGAAATATTTCTCGCAATCACAATAATACCAAGCACGAGATAAATAACCGCCATAACAGGCACGATAACCGAGGTCATAAACGCGATCTTTTCCTGCCCGCCGTAAATAACATAGGCTGTGCCCAGCGCAAGAATTGCGCCGACTATTCCGGGAACCAGCATGGAGTCAAAGCTTCCGCCAAAGTAGTGCGCCAGCGAGGAGACGATATTGTTGGCCTGCAGCCCGTTAAACCCGTAGGCAAAGCAGGCGATAAGCATAATAGAAAACACCACGCCCAGCCAGCGCTTATTCAGCGCACGCTCTATGTAATAAGCGGGGCCTCCGCGGAACTCGGTACCGGCGCTTCTTATTTTATAGACCTGCGCCAGCGTGCTTTCTACCAAAGCCGACGCGGCGCCCACCAGCGCCATTACCCACATCCAGAACACCGAGCCCGGGCCGCCTATGGCAATAGCCGTGGCAACGCCGGCAATGTTGCCCACGCCTACACGCGACGCCGTTGAAATCATAAGCGCCTGAAAGGAAGACACCGCTTCTTTGTTGTCATTTTTTTCCTGAAGCAGTGCAATGGACTCCCCAACCATCCTGAACTGTATAAACTTTGTGCGCACAGTAAAATAAAGGCCCGCCAGAATAAGAAGTGCAATGAGGATGTACCCGTAGAGATAGCCGTTCAGTTTGTCTAGTATGCCGTTAATAAAATCCATCGTTCAAACTCCTTTTAAGCTTTTCTGCGTGTCTTTGTCTGCGAAATAGTGCAGGTTCAGATGCTTGGAGATATACTCGAGCATCCGGTATCCGCCGACACTGTTGCCCTTTGCGTCAAGCCCGGGACTAAACACCCCAATACCCATTTTCCCCTCTACGGCAGAAACAATGCCCCCTCCCACGCCGCTTTTTGAAGGAATGCCCACATTGACGGCAAATTCACCCGATCCGTCGTAAAGGCCGCAGGTAACCATCAGTGTTTTGACAATTCTCAGAATCCCGTTTTCCACCAGACAGTCTCTGGTAGCGGGCTCAATACCGTCATTTGCAAGAATCATGCCATAATTGGCAAGATCGCGGGTTGTCACGCTCAGTGAGCATATTTTGAAATACAGGTCCAGATCCTCCTCAACGTCCCCTTCAATAAGATGTTCGCTCTGCATAAAATATGCGATGGACCGGTTGCGCATGCCGGTGGAGCGCTCCGAGCGATAAACCGCCTCGTCAATATCAATACTGTCCCGTCCGCACAGTCTGCGCGCCAGCGACAAAAGCCGCTCCCAGCGGTTTTCCCCTTTGATGCAGCTTATCACCGCAATAGCCCCCGCGTTTATCAGCGGGTTGGGCGGCCGTTTGTCCTTGGTTTCCAGCTGGACAATCGAATTAAACGCATCTCCCGTGGGTTCCACCCCCACTTTTGAAAACACGCACGCCTCCCCCGCAGTCTGCAGCGCAAGAATCAGCGAGATGGTCTTGGAAATACTCTGCATGCTGAAAGCGTGCTGCCACTCACCTGCATGATAACAGGCGCCGTCCGTAGTGATGATACACGCGCCCATCTGCGCGGGGTCGGACTTTGCCAGCTCCGGTATGTAGCTTGCCACCTTGCCTAAATGTGTAAATTCAGATGCATACGCCATTGCCTCATCGAGTACCTGCTGTATCATCAATTGTTTCTCCTTTATTACCAAGCTGTTTTATGGAATTGTAATAAAATCGTTCATCTCCATTTAATATTTTATAGCACTTTTGATTTTTTTACCAATACGTATTTGCTATATCGGATATAGGATTTCTTATATGTTAAATACTTACTTTTTGTCCAATGTCCTTTGTAACAATTTAAACAAAATTTATTCATTAATAAAAAAGATGATGCTTTTCCTTCAAAAATATGCATAATGGAATGGGTGGCTCTGTCGCATGAGCAATAATTATCCGGAGGCTGGCTATGAATCTGAAGCATTTGAAATATTTTGTAGCGGTCGCAAAATACGGCTCCATCAATAAAGCCGCACAGGCCTTGTACATATCGCAGCCCCATTTAAGCCATATCATCAAGGATCTGGAGGACGATATCGGGTTTGAGCTGTTTGTG
>JAEWYJ010000215.1 GCA_023395695.1 Bacillota bacterium
ATGATACCGTCGTCGGTCTCGGGCAGCAGCACCATGCCGATCAACGGCACCAGCGCTACCGAGCCGGCCAAAAGCAGCACGGCAATCAGCACGACTGTCTTTTTACGGCGGAAGGTTTTGGGTAAAAATACGGCGTAAGCGGCTGAGAGCTTATCCATTAGCCGCGCCATGACGTTCTGGTCCTTTTCAACCGGCTTGAGGCGGTAAAAGACCAGCGGAACAACGGTGAGCGCCGCAATCAGCGAGGCGATGAGCGAGAACACAATGGTAAAGCACAGCTGGCCAAATAATTGCCCCGACAAGCCCTTGACAAATGCAATGGGCAAAAATACGACGACGGTTGTAGCGGTTGAAGCAATAATAGAGCTTGCAACCACCTTAGTGCCCTCAATGGCGGCTGTGTGGTAAGAATCGGTTCCGGTCTTGAGCCTGAAGCAGCTTTCGATGACAACAATTGAGTTATCAACCATCATACCGACGCCGATAACCAGACCGCCCAGCGACAGCATATTAAAGGAGAAGCCCATAGCGCTCATGGCCAGCATGGTGACCAGCAGCGAAAGGGGTATCGAAGAGCCGACAATCAGCGAGGCGCGCCAGTCCCCAAGGAAGATGAACAGCACCACCATGGCAAGCACAACGCCGAGCAACAGTGTCTGGACGACCGCAATAATAGACGAAACAATACGTTCGCTGGTGTCGTCAATCACCTCCATTTGGATGCCTCTGTTTGAGTGGTTGATTTCTTCAATAACCTTCTTGACCGAGTTGGCCGTTGTGACGGTTGAAGCGCTCTGGCGCTTTGTAACGCTCAGGGTCACGTTTTCAAGGCCGTTGTAATAGCTCAGGGAACCCTGATCCTTTTTGGCCTGATAGACGTTGGCCACATCCGACAGATGGATGATGTCGCCGCTAGCAACCGTTATCGGCAGCTGACGCAGCGCCTCGGCGGTGTTATAGCTGACGCCGCCGCGCAGTATCAGGTCCAGATTGCCCTGCTCAATGCTGCCGGCGGGCAGCGAGAAATCCGCCGCGCCAACAATGCCGGCAAGCCCGTTCATTGTCAGGCCGTACTGTGCCAGCTTTTCGCGCTTGAGCTCAATTTTAATATAGTCCTCGGCTCCGCCCGAAATTTCGACCGAGGCAACGCCGCCCAGCTTTTCAATCTCAGGTTGAATTTCTTCCTCAATATAATATTTGAGGTCGACGTCGCCGGTGGCGACCGCCGAAAGCGTGATAACCGGCATCATATCCATGTTCATTTCGAACACTATGGGATCCTGCGCGTCGTCAGGCAGCATATTGCGGTACATGTCGATGTTGTTTTTTAGGTCGGAATGCGCCTCATCCATGTTTGTGCCGTATTCCAGCTCCAGAAAAACGGCCGAGGCATTTTCCATTGACATCGACTCAATGTTCTTGACGCCGCTCAGTGTCGCAGAGGCGTCCTCAATATGCGAGGTTACTTGATTTTCAACGTCCTGAGGAGACGCGCCGGGGTAAACCGTGTAAATAATCAGCATCGGCATCTCAATGTCGGGCATCAGCTCCAACGGGGTGGAGAAAATGGTGCCGGAGCCGAAAATGAGCAATGCCAGCACAAGAATCAAAACCGAAACCGGACGTTTTAAGGCTAATTTTGTTAAACCGGTCACCTGTTAAACCTCCTCGCCGACTTCAACCGCTGTGCCGTCAGCCAGATTTGGGTTCCAGGTGGTGATGATCCGCGCAGTATCGTCAATCCCGGAGAGAATTTCGGCGCTGTCGCCTGAGATGATGCCAATAACAACCGGCGTCCTGACCGCTACATTGTCGGCCTCGGTGTAGACATAGCCGGCGCCGTTGTCGTAATAGATGGCCGACAGCGGAATAATAAGGCTGTTCTCCGCTTTAGCCGTGATGGCGGTCAGCTTGACCGAAACGCCCGAAAGCATGTTGGCGCCCTCAAGCAGGCGGGCCTTGACGGGGAACAGGCCGCTGGACGCGTCAATCATGGTGCCGATCTCGGTGATGGCGGCTGCATAGCTCTGCTGACCGTATTCCACCGTCACCTCGTCGCCGATGCCCATTGCCGCGGCAATGTCGGAGGCAACCGCAAAGTTTACCACCAGCACGTCCTTGTTCGAGACCACATAGCCCGCGCCTGCCGCCGGCGAATACTGGCCGTTGGCCGTGACATTTTTCTTTTCGATAATGCCGTTGATGGGCGCGTAGATTTTAAGGTTATCCATTGCCTGCTGCGCCGACTCGTAGGCCAGCTTTGCCTGCTGGCGCTGAAGGTCGAAGGTGACGTTGTTCTCGCCGCTGGTAATACCCTTGTAAATGTCGTACGCCTTGAGCGCGGTCTCGTAGCTATCGTAGGCCGTTTCAAAGGCGACATAATAGTAGTTGTACATTGTGCGGCTGCCGTATTGCTCAAGCTCCTCGTAGTAATCCGTTTCCGCCTTCTTAAAGGCGCCGGCGGTATCGGTGGTGGGGTTCTTGTCGTAGGCGTCTTCGGCAGCCTTATAGGCTTTATAGACCTTCTTGTAGCGGCTCATGTTAAAATCCGGCTCGTCAAGCTGCCGCTGCAGCTCGGCGCGCGCCGACTCGTAGGCGTTTTGCGCCGCTGTAATTTTGGATTGATAATCCAATTCCGTCAGCTCGTTGCCCGAACCGCTTTCAGCTGAGTCAATCCCCTTGAGGGTCATTTCGTAGGCGACCTTGGCCTGCTCAAACCCAAGCTGCATGTCGGTGGGGTCCAGCTCGTACAGCAGCTGCCCCTCTTTAACGGCGTCGCCAACCTCAAAGTAGGTTTTAAGCACCGTACCGGCGGCCTTGCCAAAGACCGAAACCGAGTCGTCGGGCATTACCCGCCCGGTAAAGTCCGCCTTTTGAGAAATACTGTCCCGAACAGGGGGCTGTGTATGTACGCGTATCGCCGCGGCTTCGCTGACCGCAACCGTGCTGCCGCCGCAACCGGCCGTGCCCAATGCCACCATTGAAGCGCAAACGGCGGCGGCCACTCTTTTGGATAACATTTTTTTCACTTTTCATTACCTCCGAAAAATGGATAAAACACCTTCTGTAGCCAGTATAAAACGAGCATATGCATAAAGCTTGAACAACATAAAAAAAATATACACCTTTTTCGTAAACTATGAAGAAAATTATAAATTTTAATAATTTTTAACTTTTATCCAACACCATGTTGTGATACAATGAGCTATATTATGAAGCAATTATTTTAAATAGTCAATCATCAATTCACGACATAGTGTTGGGTGTTTTTGAGCGGAGAAGCGACATGAAAAAACGGGCGGAGCAGACGCTGCAAACAAAAGAAAAGCTGTTCAACGCCTTTTGGACGTTGTACGAGCATAAGCCGTACGAGCAGATTACAGTGCGCGAAATTTCTGAGCTGGCGGGCTATAACCGCAGCACCTTCTATACCTATTTTAAAGATGTATATGACGTTCTCGAGCAGGCCGAACACGAAATATATCAATTGCTTGAGGCTGAATTTATCCGCGGCCAGTATATCTGCAGCAAAGAAGAGGCGACCGAATCGGTGCGCTTCATCGGCAGCTTTCTTAAAAAAAACCATAAGCGCCTTGCACTGCTGCTGGGCGAAAACGGTGACGTCAGGTTTGCGCATCACATTATGCAACAAATGCGGGAGCATATGCGGCTGCGCTTATGCGAGGTGACCGACACGGATGACGCAGCCTTTGAATATATGGTGGAATATATCATGAATGCCCATGTGGGCCTGACGCTGCGCTGGTTTCAAAACGGCTGCGATATTCCGTTTGAACAGATGGCGGCGCTGATTTTCCGTCTTACAACCGGCGGGCTGGTGTCGGCTCTGACCGGCAGCGACGCTGCACTGGAACAGGCCGCCCTGCTTTTTAAAGCGGAAGGGGCATGCGGCAAACAAGGCGTACCTGATAAAGCATAAAAGGAGAAGGCATGATGAAATATTTGATTATCGGAACCGGGGGCACCGGTGGTGCGGTCGGCGGGTTTCTTGCCGCCGCGGGTTGCGACGTGACCTTTATTGCGCGCGGTGCGCATCTTGAAGCGATGAAAACCAAGGGGCTTGTTGTCAAGTCCGGCATCAAGGGCGAGCTTCGCATCCAAAACCCAAAGGCCTGTACCGCTGAGGACTACCGCGACACCCCCGACGTGGTGTTTGTCTGTGTCAAGGGCTATTCACTGGACGACGCCGCGGCGCTGCTCAACCGTTGCGCTGGCGAAAAAACCGTCGTTATCCCAATCCTTAATATTTTCGGTACCGGGGAAGCGTTGCAACGTCGTTTGCCCGGGCGGCGCGTGCTTGACGGCTGCATCTACATCACCAGCTATGTGTCCGGCCCGGGCGAGATTACGCAGGGCGGTAAGCAGTTTAAAATTATCTTTGGCGAGCGGGACGGCCACATCGACGCCACGCTGGAGCAGATTGCCGACGCGCTCGAAGCCAGCGGCATCCGGGCCGACCTGACGGCGGATATCCGCCGCAAATGCTTTGAAAAGTACGCGCTCATCAGTGCGATGGCCACCGCAGGCGCCTATTTTGACGCACCGACCGGCGTTGTTTGCGCCACGCCTGAGATGCGGGAGCTGTACATCAACCTGTCAAAGGAGATTGACGCACTGGCCGGTGCGATGGGTATTCCTTTTGAGG
>JAEWYJ010000218.1 GCA_023395695.1 Bacillota bacterium
TAGGCTTCATTGGCTTCCTTGAATTTTTCTTCAGCCTCCTTATCGCCCGGGTTCTTATCCGGGTGATATTTCATGGCCATCTTGCGATAGGCCTTTTTTATTTCATCTGCGCTGGCGCTTTTTTCAACGCCCAGCACCTCGTAGTAATCTCTTTTTTCACTCATGCTTCTATTCACCTCGCCTCATATTGTAACCTAAAAGGCCCAGCCTGTAAAGAATCATTATTAAAGATGGCAGCCATTACAGCTGCCATCTCCTAAAGTCTATCTTATTGTCGGGCTCACAGCGGACGTCTTACTTGTCGTCGTCGCTGACTTCTTCGTATTCAGCTTCTACGACGTCATCGTCGCCCTTCTGGTCAGCAGACTGCTGTTCCGCAGTCTGTTCCTGAGCGGTCTGTTCGTACATTTTCTGAGCGATCGGATATAAAGCTTCGTTTAATTCTTCGATGGCTTTATTGATTGCCTCAACGTCTTCGCCTTCACCTGCGGTCTTAACCTTATCAATGGCGGCGGTTACCTTGCTCTTTTCATCGTCGGTAATCTTGCCTTCCATGTCCTTCAGAGACTGTTCTGCCTGGTAAGCAGTGGAGTCTGCGTTGTTCTTGGCTTCGATCAGGTCTTTTGCTTTTTTATCTTCAGCTGCGTGCTGTTCAGCTTCTTTTACAGCCTTGTCGATATCATCTTCACTCATGTTGGTGGTCGATTTGATCACAACATTCTGAGATTTGCCGGTGCCTAAGTCCTTGGCAGATACGTTGACAATACCGTTGGCGTCAATATCAAAGGTAACTTCGATCTGTGGAATACCACGTCTTGCAGCCGGGATACCGGTTAACTGGAAACGGCCCAGAGTCTTGTTGCCAGAAGCCATTTCACGTTCACCCTGTAATACATGGATATCTACAGCGGTCTGGTTGTCAGCAGCGGTAGAGAATACCTGGCTCTTCTTGGTCGGGATGGTGGTGTTGCGGTCGATAATCTTGGTAAACACGCCGCCCATCGTCTCAATACCCAGCGACAGCGGGGTCACGTCGAGCAGCAGCAGGCCCTTAACGTCACCGCCGAGCACACCGCCCTGAATGGCCGCGCCCACCGCGACACATTCGTCGGGGTTAATGCCCTTGAACGGCTCTTTGCCAATAAAGCTTTTAACGGCGTCAAGCACGGCGGGAATTCTCGAAGAGCCGCCGACCATGAGCACCTTATCGATCTGCGACGTCGAAAGGCCCGAGTCGGAGAGCGCCTGCTTAAGCGGCCCCATCGTGGCTGCGACCAGATCGGCGGTCAGTTCGTTAAACTTTGCACGGGTAATGGACATATCCAAATGCTTCGGGCCGGTGGCATCGGCGGTGATAAACGGCAGGTTAACCTGCGCGGTCGTCACGCCCGAAAGCTCAATTTTAGCTTTCTCAGCTGCTTCTTTTAAACGCTGCATCGCCATTTTATCCTGCGCGAGGTCGATGCCGCTTTCATTTTTGAAGGTGTCGGCCATATACTTGATGACACGGTCGTCAAAATCGTCGCCGCCCAGACGGTTGTTGCCCGCGGTTGCGAGAACCTCCTGCACGCCATCGCCCATCTCAATAATCGAGACGTCAAAGGTGCCGCCGCCAAGGTCATAAACCATGACCTTCTGGTCGTTTTCTTTGTCAACACCATAGGCCAGCGCCGCCGCAGTCGGCTCGTTGATAATACGCTTGACGTCCAAGCCCGCAATGCGGCCCGCATCCTTGGTAGCCTGACGTTGCGCGTCGGTAAAGTAAGCCGGAACGGTGATGACCGCCTCAGTAACGGTCTGCCCCAGATAAGCCTCAGCGTCGGTCTTGAGCTTTTGAAGCACCATGGCCGAAATTTCCTGCGGGGTGTATTTTTTGCCGTCGATAGCGACGTTATAGTCCGAGCCCATCTTACGCTTGATTGAGCTGATGGTTCTGTCCGGGTTGGTAATAGCCTGACGCTTTGCAACCTGGCCGACCATACGCTCGCCGGTTTTAGAAAACGCGACGACCGACGGTGTGGTTCTGCCGCCCTCGGCGTTGGCAATAACGACCGGCTCGCCGCCTTCCATAACGGCGACGCAAGAGTTGGTGGTTCCAAGGTCAATGCCGATAATCTTTCCCATAATAATTTCCTCCTCAATATATCTCAGATACGTATACAAAATTCAGGTTATCTGAAACGGCTTGTCGCCGTGCTCAAATCGTTTTTTCAAGAATGCCCTGCGCACGCGGCCCTAATTGGCAACCTTGACCATTGCATGGCGGATAATGCGGTCCCCCAGCCGGTAGCCCTTTTGAAAAACCTCCGCCACAGTCTGGGCCTCTAAGCCGTCATCCTCAACGTGCATAACTGCGTTGTGCTGGTTGGGGTCAAAGGCGTCGCCCGGGTCTCCGAATTTTTCAACCTTGAGCTTTAAAAAAGCATCCACCAGCGACTGGTAGGTCAGCTCGGTGCCCCTTTTGTACTCAGCGTCGGCGCATTCGGCGGCCAGTGCCCGTTCAAAGTTGTCGGCGACGGCCAGAAATGCGGTGGCAGCGGCAGCGGTCGCTTCCGGATAGACGGCATCGCGCTCGCGCTGGCTGCGTTTTCTGAAGTTGTCGTACTCCGCCATCAGCCGCAGATATTTATCATTGAGCGCCGCGTAATCATCCTGCAGCTTTTCAAGCTCGGTTTTCGCCGGCGTCCGCTCCTGTTTGTCGCATTTGGCCTCCTCGGTTTTGCCCTCGGCAGCGGCATTGGCGGCCTCGGATGTGTTGGCAGGACCGGTGTTCTGCTCCATCTCGTCAGCCTGCTGCGGCGTGACCTGCTCCTTGTCTGACATGTGGTTTCCCTCCGATTTATCATTTTAAAATGGCCGCTTGGCTCCGCCTTGGCGGTGACCGCCGAATATGGCCAACAGATTAGGCATTATATGTCTCGCTTAAAAGCTTGCCGAGCGTCTGGGCAAAGTATTCCAGGTGCGGTATCAGCCCCGCGTAATCCATTCGCGTCGGGCCGATAATGCCGATGGCGCCGGCAGCACTCTGGCCGATATTATAGCGCGCAACAATCACCGAGCTGTCGGCCAGCTGGCTGGTTGCGGATTCGTGACCGATCATAATTTGTACCGGTGCGCCGGAATCGCCAATCAGCTCCAGCATTTCGCGGCGGCGGCCGATGAAGCTCAGCAGGTCGTAGGCGCCGGACGTAAGCTCTGCATATTCAAGCAGATTGATCACGCCCTTTGAAAAATACTGCCCCTCGTTAATCTCCCGCACCAGATCGTACAATGCGGCGAAAACCGGCATAAACAGCCGCGCATAATCGCCCAGAGAAACGCTGACCGCACTGATGTAGGATGTCGTAATATCCTCAAGGCTGCGTCCCACCAGCTGAGTATCGGCAAAGCTGATAAAAAAATCGATGATTGGCTGGGTGACGTTAAAATCGACCCGGCAAACCTTATTTTTAATAACGCCGGACGACGCGATGAGCAAAATAACCACTGTGCGCGGGCCCGCGGGAATAATCTCAATACGGCGCACCGTTACGGTGGCGGGAATCATCGTCGTCGAAATGGTTGCAAGCCTTGTCACCTCAGCCAGCGCAACGGCGGCATCCTCCAAAAGCTGGTCGGGGTCGGCGTTTCTGACATTGAACAGCGCATCAATCTCGGCACGCTCGGCAGCGGTCAGCGGACGGGTTTTCATCATCTCGTCAACATAAAGGCGGTAGCCCATGTGAGTTGGAACTCTGCCGGAGGAGGTGTGGGGCTGCTCCAAATAGCCCGCCTCTTCAAGCGCGACCATATCGTTGCGGATAGTTGCGGAGGAAACGGCATTGTGCATGGCATGCGCCACATATTTAGAGCCTACCGGTTCTCCCGTGCGAATAAACTGTTCGACAACCGCTTCGAGAATCAGCATTTTACGTTGATCCAGCGCCATGGGTAACCCCCCTTTATCCGGGTGCGAATTGCCCTTATTTTCTTGTTTAGCACTCTTATATCTTGAGTGCTAACTGTACTTTATCATTATCGTCCCGCATTGTCAAGGGCTTTCATAAATTATTTACATTGTTCGCAAATAATATAAGAAGATACCGGGCCGACGATTTTCGGCGCGGCATCTTCCCGCTGTAGCATTATTTTCTGCAGTTCTAAAACTGCCGCTTTTGTCGACGCTGTAAAAAAATTCAGGATATATTTTTCTCTGCCACACGGCTGCCAACCGCCGCAAGGCGTTGAATAGGATGCGGACATTAACGCCGCGCTCTGAGACCCAGAGCGCGGCGTTTTGAAGCTTTTAGAACGAAAAACCCATCTTTTTATAAACCTTGTCGCGGGTGCGCTGCGAAAAGCGCATAGCCTTCTGCGCCCCGTCGGTGTAACAGCTCTCAAGATATGCCCTGTCGGCCATCAGGCGGTCGAATTCCGCCTTGACCGGCGAAAGCGTGTCGGCCACCGTCTCACCGACCGCAACCTTAAAGTCGCCATAGCCCTTGCCCTCAAACTCAGCGCTGATCTCCGTGTCGCTCTTTTTGGTAAACGCCGAATAGATGGTCATAAGGTTTGCTATGCCTTCCTTGCCCTCGCCGCGGTAAATGCCGCTGCCCGAGTCGGTGACGGCGCTTTTAAACTTTTTGATAATCGTGTCACGCGAATCCAGCACCGCGACATAGGCCTTGGGGTTGGAATCGGACTTGCTCATTTTTTTTGTCGGCTCGGTCAGCGCCATAATCTTGGCGCCTGCTTTAGGGAACAGGCACTCCGGCATTGTGAACACATTGCCCATTACACCGTTCATGCGCTGCGCAATATCGCGGGTCAGCTCAACATGCTGCCGCTGATCCTCGCCCACCGGCACATAGTGCGCCTGGTACAGCAGAATATCCGCCGCCATCAGCGTTGGGTAGGTGAACAGTCCCGCATTGATATTATCGGCATAGCGGGCCGATTTATCCTTGAATTGCGTCATGCGCGACAGCTCGCCGAACTGGGTATAGCAGTTTAACGCCCACATCAGCTCGGCATGGTGCGGGTTGTGGCTCTGAATAAACACAATGCTGCGCTGTGGATCGACACCACAGGCCAGCAGCATCGCATAGGCCTCCAGCGTGTTTCTGCGCAGCACAGCGGGGTCCTGCCGCACGGTGGTGGCATGCAGGTTGGCGATCATGAACAGGCAGTTGTAATTTTCCTGAATTTCAGCCCAGTTCTTGACTGCACCAAGATAATTGCCGATTGTTATAAGCCCGGAGGGCTGAATGCCCGAAAGCACAATTTTTTTCTTTTCAGGGGCCTGCGTGCCGATTATTTCAGCCATAGGTCTCCCCCTTTCTGATTGGTGCAAATTTGTTTTTGAGATTGGCAGAGCGGCAGTAAAACCGTTTGCCCGCCACAGACGAAGCAACTGTTTATTTAAACCACTCGTAGGTCAGTCGGCCCAATATGTCCACACCCTTGACAATTTGCTCGTCGCTCGGGGTAGAATAATTCATTCTGAAGCCGTTGTTGGGCTTGTTGGCATCCACCGCAAACGCAACGCCCGGCACACAGTAAACGCCGCGCTTAATGCCCTCCTGCACGAAGGGGTAGGCATCCATACCCTCAGGCAAAAACGCCATCACAAACAGTCCGCCCTCCGGCCGGTTAAAGGTGACCGACGGATGAAACTTTTTCTCCATCTCCCCAAGCATAATATCGCACTTTCTGCGATAAATTTCTCGGGTGTGTTCAATATGCGCATGGTAGTCATACCCGGTCATATATTCGTTGACAATGTACTGGAACAAAACGGTGGAGTGCACGTCGGTGCACTGCTTGGCAACGGTAAACCGGCTGGTAAGCGCCTTATTAAACACAACAAACCCCAGACGGAACGCCGGCGCCATCACCTTGGAAAAGCTGCCCGCATACACAACCCGGCCGTCTGTATCCAGCGCCTTGATCGGCTTTTGACTTACCCCCGAAAAACGCAGCTCACTGTAGGGGTTATCCTCAAAGACCATCACATCGTATTGCCGGCACAGCGCGTAGACCTTTTGCCGCTTTTCCTCGGACATGGTAATGCCGGTCGGGTTCTGAAAGCTGGGGATGGTATACAAAAAGCGCACGTTATCGTTGGCTTTAAGCGCTTCTTCCAACGCCGCAATGCTGATGCCGTCGCTTTCTACCGGCACGCCAACCAGCCTGGCCCCATAGGAGCGGAAGGTGTTCAGGCAGCCGACAAAGGCGGGCTCTTCGGTCAGGATAACGTCGCCGCGGTTGACCAGCACCTTGGTGGTCAGATCCGCCGCCTGTTGCCCGCCGGAAACAATCAGCAGCTCATTTTCTTCAAAATTGATGCCCTCGACCTCGGCGAGATGTTTTTTCATCGTCTCGCGCAGCGGGGTATAGCCCTCCGACAGGCCGTATTGCAGCACCGAAACAGCGTTCTCCCTGAACGCCCGTGCGGTTATTTCGGCGATGGCATCGACGGGGAATGACTCGGACGAGGGATTGCCGCCACCGAACGCAATCATATTAGGGTCCTTCGCCAGCTTAAAGAGCTCCCGGATAATAGAGCCCTGAACGCCATCCATATTGTCGGAAATCGTGTATTGCATGCCAAACACTCCTTTAATTTTATTTACCGTGACGGGGCGACGCGCCGATCACCTGCATGGCGGCGGCTACCTGGCGGGTAATTTCGACCTCGTTGCTGTTGCCCAGCTGCTCCACCTTGACAAACAGCGCGCCTGCGTCGCTCACAACATATTGCGGGGGCAGGTTATTAAGCGCCAGCGCGACTACGTCCTCGCGGCACCGGTCGCAGGTGCAGCCGGTGTGGTTTTTCCACAGTCTGTCCGTCTTGGCCTCCACGAGTGTTTCCATCACATTGCGATACATTGCGGTCAAGGTCTCCTAAGCGTTTATTTTGCGGCCTCAAGCTTTTTGATGCCGGCATCGATACGCGCGAGTGTGTCGTCCTTGCCAATAGCGGCGGAAATTTCAATGCCGCCCCCCGGGGTAAATTGCTTGCCGCTGACCGCGACACGCAGCGGCCAGAGAATAATGCCGTTTTTGCAGCCCAACGCTTCAATGAGGGCAAACAGCGCCTCGTGAATATTGGCCGCGGTAAAATTCTCAATGCCCTCTAAAACGGGACGCACCCGCTTGAGGGTGTCAAGCGCAACCTCGGGATCGGTCTTCATCTTTTTAGAGGTATAGAGCGCAAGATCGTAATCGGGCAGCGTATCAATAAAATCGAGCTGCGCGGGAATATCGCCAAGCACCTCGCAGCGGGGGTGCAGCGACTCGGCCAGCAGCGCAAAATCCACATCTCCGCGTTTGACGGCCTGCTTCATCCACGGCAGCGCCGCCTCTAAAAACTGTTCCGGCGACATGCGGCGGATATATTCGGCATTGACATAATTGAGCTTAACCGGGTCAAAGATAGCCGGAGATTTCGACACGTCGTAGATTGAGAAATCCTTCTTCATCTCGTCGAGCGTCATAATCTCCTGCCCGCTGCGGGGACTCCAGCCGAGCAGCGCAATATAGTTGAGCACCGCTTCCTTGAGATAGCCCTTGGCGACCAGGTCCTGATACGAGGCGTCGCCGTTGCGCTTGGAAAGCTTCTGTGTGGCATCCTTCATAACCGGCGGGCAGTGCAGGTATTTGGGGATTTCCCAGCCGAAGGCCTGATACAACAGATTATATTTAGGTGCGGACGACAAATATTCCGTCCCGCGGATAACGGTCGTAATCCTCATAAGGTGGTCATCGACGACGTTGGCAAAATTATAGGTGGGCATGCCGTCGGCCTTAATGAGCACCTGATCGTCAAGCGTGCTGCACTCAACGGTAATATTCTCGCGTATCTCGTCGTGAAAGGTGACGGTGCCGCTGTCGGGGATGCGCTGGCGGATAACGCAGGGCACACCGGCCTTGCGCTTTGCCTCAATTTCCTCCTTGGAAAGCGACAGGCAGTGCCGGTCGTACTTGGGGGCGATATTTGAGGCGCGCTGCAGCGTCTTCATCTCGTCAAGACGCTCTTTGTCACAAAAACAGTAGTAGGCGTCGCCCTGCTCAATAAGCTGCTGCGCGTATTTTTCGTAAATGCTTTTGCGGTCAGACTGAATGTAGGGGCCGACCGGGCCGCCCACGTCGGGGCCCTCGTCCCAGACCAGGCCGGTCTCTTTAAGGGTCTGATAAATCACATCCATGGCGCCTTCAACAAAGCGTTCCTGATCGGTGTCCTCCACTCTGAGTATGAAGACGCCGGAATCCGAGGCTTTGGCTGCAAGATAGGCATAAAGCGCGGTGCGCAGATTGCCGACATGCATATATCCGGTGGGGCTGGGCGCAAACCGTGTGCGCGGAAGGCTGTGATCGATCATTCAAGATTCCTCCATATTAAAAGCTTTATTTCACGCTAAAATTTTTCTGTTTTGCAGACCTGTACCCATATATTCCGTCAAAAGCACCATTCAATGGCAAACGGATACCCGCCGCCCTTTAGCCGGTGCGGCGTAAAAAGAGCTGTCAAAAGCGCCACTTTTTTAATGGAATATTTAGTATCGACGTTATTATATTAGGCTAGTCGCGCGGCATTGTCAAGAATCCCAATAAATTCACTTATTTACCGCCTTTTTTCTTATGCGAAACGACAGCTTTTTTCAACGGACAAGCTTAGAATGATTTTACAGCATTTTCCATAAACCTTGAAGGAGGCCATTCCATGTCCATTTCCGCCACCGCTTCCTCCCGTCTGTTCGGCAGACTGCGCGACGCCGCCGGACCACTGGAGCAGATTGGCGCTGCCGTCATCGGCTTTGTAATGAGCGGCGCTTCAATCATGCTGACCGCCTCGCCCTTTGGTGTGGCGTGGGCCGGCGCCGCGCCGCCCGAGCAAGCTATTGCCGCTACCGTCGGCGCCGTTTTGGGCTATCTGTTTTTGCTAAAAGGCAACGGCACACTGCGCTATATGGCCTGCCTTGTGCTTTTACTCGCGCTGCGCTGGGCCTTTTCGTTTATTTCTAAGGCGCGTATGCCTGTTTTTTCACCGCTGCTGGCGTCGTGCACCATTGCAACAACCGGACTGGCCATCGCCATTTCGGGCGACCGGAGTCTGTACAGCCTTGTTATGGTGTTTTGTGAGACGGCCATTACCGCCACTGCCGGCATTTTATTCGGAAAATCCTACCGTGCGCTGCGCGAGGGCACCGGGCTGACACGCACAAACGGCGTCTGCACCGGTATCTGGCTGGCGGTGCTTTATATGGGCCTGAGCGCCTTTACCGTCGGGGGCGTCTCTCCCGCCCGCGTCTGTGCGCTGGCCGTTATTTTGTGCTGCGGATGCTTTGCCGGTTCGGGCTACAGCGCCGCCGCCGCTGTTACGGCGGGTCTGGCCGCGGCGCTCGCAGGCGAACCGCAGCTGCTGGCAGTCTTCTGTGCGGGCGGACTGGCCGCAGGCATTTTTGCGCCGCTCGGGCGCATAGGCGCCGCCGCCGCCATGACTGTCGCCGCGCTGCTGGCGCTGATGGCACAAACCAACGCCGGCCCGCCCGCCACGCTGTTTATCGAGTGCATGCTGGCCTCCGCCATTTTAATGGTTATGCCCGCCGCGCTGCTGCGACGGCTGGGGCTGGCC
>JAEWYJ010000272.1 GCA_023395695.1 Bacillota bacterium
CCCGCTGGCGTATTAAAAACAAAGGACACCATGATCCCGATGCAAAAGCAGAGCACTGACAGCGCCGCCGCGCAGACAACCACGCCTTTAAAGCTGAAGAACAGTCGCATAGCCGAAAGCGCCGGAAAAATAACAAGGCTGGAGATGAGCAGCGCGCCCATCATGCGCATGCCGACCACCACCGTCACGGCGGTAAGCATAGCCAGCAATGTATTATAGGCGCCAACCCGCACACCGGTGGCCCGCCCGAAAGCCTCGTCAAAGGTAACGGCAAAAATGCGGTGATAGCAAAAAACATAAAGCGAAAATACGACAGCCGACAGCACGGCTGCAAAAACGACGTCATTTTTGCTCATAGCCAGCACACTGCCGAAAAGATAGCCGTGAATATCGGCATTGATGCCGGAGGAAAGCGAGGCCGCCATAACCCCCACCGCCAGCGCCGAGGAAGAAATCATCGCAATGGCGGCGTCTCCGCGCATTGAGCCCTCCGCGCCGATGCGCAGCAGTAAAAACGCCGACAGCATCACGACCGGTACCGCCACCGCCAGCGGCGCAATATTAAACGCCATAGCGATGGCCACCGCGCCGAAGCCGACGTGAGAAAGCCCGTCGCCAATCATCGAATAGCGCTTGAGCACCAAGCTGACGCCCAGCAACGCCAGACACAGCGACACCAGAATGCCCACCATAATTGCACGCGCCATAAAGCCGTAAGAAAACATTGTAATAATCAGGTTCAGCATCTAATTGCTCCTTATAATATAATCCGGCAGACGCGCCTGTGCATGGCGCGTCGTTGCAAATAGCAACCTTGCAACTTATTGTCCTTATTTTAATTCTATTCTCGTCTCGTTCGTGCGCGGCTCAGCAAGAAGGGTTCATTCATGCACCGCCCCGACACAGCGTCGAGATTCCAGCACTGTTCAGCGGTTGATGACATCACTACCCTTATGGTGCCCGCCGCTCTTTCGGCATTCACTAAGCCTGCTTAATCCGCCTGTTGGTTTAACTATATAAGCCAAGCCTAAGACAGGCTGACAGCCTGTCACGTTTTTCTATTTTATATGGCTATAAAATACCCGGCGCACCCTGTCAGGCGTCGGCCCTGTCCCCCAGAAGACGGTGCGCCGCGTCGCTTTTATAATAGTCCGCCGCCGGCCCAAAATAGGCGCAGCCACTGTCCATATGCAAAATCTTACCCGCACGGCGCGCCGCCTGCAGGTCGTGCAGCACCATGAGAATGGTGACGCCGTGCCGGGTGTTAAGATGGTCGATAATGGCATAAAGCTCGGTAGCCGCCGCCGGGTCCAGCGCCGCCGCAGGCTCGTCGAGCAGCAGCAGCTTATCGGTGGCGCAAAGCGCGCGCGCCAGCAGCACACGCTGGCGCTGCCCGCCGGAAAGCGCTTTAAACGACCGTTTTTTCAAGTCCGACACCCCCAGCTGGGCCAGCGCCTTTTCAGCCCTCGCCTTTTGCGCTGCCGAATAAAACGGGCTGTAGCCCCCGGCGCCCAGACAGCCGGAAAGCACCACCTCCCACACCGAGGCGGGAAAATCGCGCTGCGCCATCGACTGCTGCGGCAGATATCCAATCTCGCGCGGCGTAACGCCGTTAAAGACAATTTCTCCGGCGCGCGGCTGCTGCAGGCCCAAAAGCGCCTTGACCAGCGTCGACTTGCCCGAACCGTTTTCCCCGACAATGCAGATATAGTCCCCGGCCTCGACCGAGAAGGAAAGATCTCTGACAGCCACCTGGGCGCCATAGCTCATGGTTAAATTTTTACATTCTATCATCGGCACGGGTTATTCATCCTCTCGCATATCTTCGGCACAGTCACGCCGTTTATCCTCGTCACCGGGCCGGGCCCGCTGCTTATCGGCACACTGCACACAGCGGCCTACCAATACAATCTGGGCCGCGTCCAGCTCAAAGCCATGCTCCTCATGCACATGCTCGGCCAGCTTATCAATATAATCGCATTTTAAGTGGGTTAAAGCGCCGCAGCAGGCACATTTTAAATGGTAATGCTCCGGCAGCGGCCCCGGCTGGTATTCAAAGCAGGCGCTTTTGCCCTCGCCAAACTGATATTTTCGCACGCTGCCCTGTTCAATCAGCCGCTCAAGGTTGCGGTAGACCGTTGCCTTACCCACCGGTCTGCCGTAGCGCTCAAGCAGCGTCACAATCTCCTCAGCGGTAAAATGCTCACCGCCATGCGCCCGCAGCAGTTCGAGAATGACCGCCCTCTGCCGCGTTTTATAGCCTTCAGCCACGCCTTACACCCCATTCAACACCGTTATTCTCTCAATTTGAGTTTCGTTTTCATATTTTATGCTGTTGGGGCAAAAAAGTCAAGAAAAGCTGTTATAAAAGCGTGTTCGACACAAATTTTTTTACAATTAAAAAGCGCAGGGCCCCGCCGCCCTGCGCTTACGCTTCTGATTACAGGTATACCGCCCAAAAAACACAACAAGCCGCCAAGGCATCTGGTTTTTAGTGGGGAATTATATATGTCCGGGCCTCCAATATTGGGAGCCGTCACGCTTTCGGCAAAGTAACCCGCCGTCAACCAGCTCGCGCCTGAGTATAAAGTAGTCGTTAAAGGTATGCCATTGCAGACAGAGGGCATTGACCGCCTTTTCGCTATAGACACTGTCCGTTTCAAACTTCCCGGCTAAATAGGCCAGCACCGCAGTCCGGATTTTCTGCTTCTGCGGCAGCTGCACAATTTTCCCCGAGGCATCGAGAAACCTGTCGATATTTATTGTCTGAGCCATTTCAATCCCCCGTGTTTATCCTTTCAGCTTTTCTGTCCACAGCTGTAACAGGACGGCAACGTCCTCTGCAAATTCCCTGTCGGTCTGTGTATCTTTCTTTTTAAGCGTCTCCAGCACTTCAAAAGAGAATGCCTCCGCGCCGTGACGCACCCAAGCCCCGGCCATACAGGGCTCAGGGTGAAAATTAGTCGAAACCGAAAAGGCAAACCGATTTTTGTCGCCCTGCATATTGGTTGTGGCACGCAGCCACACCTCATTGGCCGGCGCGCATCTGATACAAAATACGCCCCCAACAACCGTTCGGTTTTTATACTGCGCTTTAAGCGCTTTTTTGGCGCATGCATCCATTTGCACCACACCTTCTTTCAATTATTTTTAACATCTACAGTGTGCAACGCGGCTTTGTCCTTGCGGATTATCGTAGCATCCGGCGACGAAAAAAACAATAAACGCTCCGTTGAGTTGTCGTTCACCGATGCACAGCCGGGCAAAGCAAGCGGTTTTTGAGATGACAAACGCGTGCCGCCATGCTATACTGATTTGGAATATGGTTGCCTGTCCGGGGCCTCTGATACGATAACGAAGGGGCGGCGGGCATCCGGCCGGTTTTATGGAGGGATCAGCATGGCAAACAGTCTGGCCGAGCTTCGGGAAACATTGAAAAATTGCAGGGGATGCCGCCTGTGCGAGCAACGGCGCAACGTCGTATTCGGCGTGGGGCCGGAGCATGCGCGGGTGCTGCTTATAGGCGAGGGGCCCGGCCAGACCGAGGATGAGCGGGGTGAGCCGTTTGTAGGCCGCGCCGGTGTTCTGCTGGATAAAATGCTCGACGCCGTTGGGTTGTCCCGTGAAAAAAACGTCTTTATCGCCAATATGGTTAAATGCCGCCCACCCCAAAACCGCGACCCGCAGCCTGACGAAATGGAGGCCTGCCTCCCCTTTTTGCGGGAGCAGGTGCGCTTTATTCGCCCGCGCATCATTGTTTGCGTGGGGCGCATTGCGGCACAGCGGCTTATTGCGGCCGACTTTAAGGTCACCAGACAGCACGGGGAGTTCTACGACAAAAACGGCGTGCTGATGATGGGCACGCTGCATCCCGCCGCGCTGCTGCGCAATCCCAGTCAAAAGCCAATGGCTTTTGAAGACTGGCTGAAGCTGCGTGAGATCATCAAAAAGGAATGTCCCGAGGTGTATCAATAACAAACATTTTTGGAGGAGACATCATGAGCAAAGTGCTGTGGGCAAAAAACACCCTGCCCAAAACTGACGACCGCTACCTTGCGCTGATGACCACTGACGCGGTAAAAAGCGCGCTGGCCTTTCACCGCAGCTTTCCCGAATACGCCGTCACGCCGTTGCATCCGCTTAAAGCCTTTGCGACCGAGCTGGGTTTGGGCGGGCTTTATGTCAAGGATGAGTCCTACCGCTTCGGCCTTAATGCCTTTAAGGTGCTGGGCGGCGCTTATGCCATCGGTAAATTTGTCGCCGGGCAGCTTGGGCGCGACATTAAAGAGGCCGATTACGCCTTTCTGACCTCCGAAGAATTTAAGCGCGACTTTGCGCCCTGTAGCTTTTTCACCGCGACCGACGGCAACCACGGGCGCGGGGTGGCCTGGGCCGCCAACCGCTTGGGGCAAAGGGCCATCGTGCTCATGCCCGCCGGTACCGTTAAAAGCCGCTATGAAAATATTAAAGGCCTTGGCGCCGACGTTACGATAGAGCCGCTTAACTATGACGATTGCGTGCGCGAGGCCGCCAGACTGGCGGCTCAAACACCGGCCGGCGTTGTTGTACAGGATACCGCATGGGAGGGCTACGAGCAAATTCCGGGACATATTATGCAGGGCTACGGCACGCTGATTGCCGAGGCCATCGACCAACTGGCGCAAAATGGCGTCACGCCCACCCATGTATTGGTGCAGGCGGGCGTCGGCTCGCTGGCAGCGGCGGTGCAGGGCTACCTTGTCAACCGTTTCCCGCAAAACACCCCCAAGGTTGCAGTCGTGGAATGCCGTGCGGCCGACTGCTTCTACCGCTCTGCCGCTGCGGCGGACGGCGAGGCGCAGGCTGTGGGCGGTGCGCTTGATTCGATTATGGCGGGGCTTTGCTGCGGCGAGGCCAGCCCCATCGCATGGGATATTCTGAAAAACCACGCGGCGGTCTTTTGCTCCTGCGACGACAGCGTGTCGGCGGCGGGTATTCGCAGGCTCTCATCCCCCATTGCGGGCGACCCACGCATCGTCTCCGGCGAAAGCGGCGCGGTGGGCATGGGACTTTTGGACCTTCTGTGCCGCGACAACCATTATGCTGATTTAAAGGATGCTTTCGGCCTGAACGAAACCTCACAGGTGCTTTTAATTTCGACCGAGGGGGACACCGACCCCGAGCGCTACCGCGCCATTGTCTGGGACGGCGCTTATCCCAGCGCTCAGTAGCAGATGCGCCATCCCCCGGCGATATTGCAGCGGCATGGGTAATCGCGTCGCGCGGCTTTTAAATGGATTTTTGTCCTGTTCCGGATTAAATGAGGGGGGATTCAAAAGAGGCTTTTGTTAGTTTATGGAGAGAACATCGGTGGCTGCCTCCCCTCAAAAAAGATGATGGCAACGCGTGGTAAAAGCAACTGCAAAGCTGCCGTTATTTTTGAAACGGAACGGACCAAGGGCCTGATTTTTCATTTAGCGCAACGCACTTCCATATGAGCGCACCGATTGTACGGCAGCTTTCCTCCAACCCATGACCGAATTCCGTCATTCTTTTATGT
>JAEWYJ010000330.1 GCA_023395695.1 Bacillota bacterium
TTCTCGGCGTGATGCTGGTCACGCTTTCTGCGCAATATTTTAAACAGCAAAATCTGGACTCGCTTAAAAAAACGGCCGATCAGGCCGCGCGGCTGGTCGCTTTAAACTACCAGCTTAACGATCAGCGGCGCATTGAAGCACAGGTTATCACCACAAATTTTGCCATTCTTTCCGCCGCGGCCGAAGCGGATATTTTTCTGGTCAATAACGAGGGCCGCACGCTCATCTGTCTCGACCCCGGCAATTGTGCGCATAAAAGCAATACGATAGACCCGACCGTTATGAACGCGGCCGGCAGCGGCGGCTATCGCGGTGTAACCCGGCTGGGCGGCATTTATTCCGACGCAGCTTATGTGGTCGGCGTACCGGTTGAGGTCGAGGTGCTGGTCGAAAATGGGACGACAGATGAAAACACCGTGCAGTATACGGCGGAGCGCAGGCAGGTGGGCGTTGTGTTTGCTGCGGCGAGCGCCTCTGCCATGTCGCGCTTTTTAAAGGATGTGTTCCGCATCTTCCTGATCGGTGCGGTGCTGGTTATTGCGGTTTCGTTTATTGTAATTTATTTTACGACAGAGGCGATGGTGCGCCCGTTGCGCGCCATGCTTAAAGCGACCGACAGCTTTGCCAAGGGCGATTTTACGGTGCGTGTTCCGGTGGAGGGCGACGAGGAAATTGAACAGCTGGCCATGGCGTTTAACAACATGGCGTCAAGCCTTGCCACGCTTGAATCGACCCGCCGTTCGTTTATTGCCAATGTCTCGCACGAGCTAAAAACCCCCATGACCACCATCGGCGGGTTTATCGACGGCATTCTTGACGGCACCATCCCGCAGGAAAAATACCCGCATTATCTGGGCATTGTCTCCAATGAGGTCAGGCGGCTGTCGCGCATGGTGGTATCAATGCTCAACATCTCGCGCATAGAGGCCGGCGAGATGCAGCTGCACCCTCAGGCTGTGGACGTTCAGGAAATTATTTTACGCACCATTCTGGGCTTTGAGCAGGTGCTTGAGCAGCGGCATATCGACGTGCGCGGGCTCGACGCCGAAAAGGCTTTTGCCGAGGCCGACCCCGACCTTGTGCATCAGATTACCTATAACCTGATTGAAAATGCGGTTAAATTTACGCCGGATTACGGTGTGCTTTCGGTGGAATATAAAAACGAAGGCAAGCTGTTGCATATTGCCATACGCAACACCGGAGAGGGCATTCCCAAGGAGGAGATCCCGCGCCTGTTCGACCGGTTTTACAAAAGCGACCGCTCACGCGGCATTGATACGAAGGGCGTCGGCTTAGGGCTGCATATCGTTAAGTCGCTGGTACACCTGCAGGGCGGTACCATTACGGTGCGCTCGGTGGAGGGCGAATATACCGAGTTTGCCTTCACGCTTCCCGCTGTGCAAAAGAGCGGGCAGTCGCTGTTCCGCAAATCGGAAAGGCCTAAAAGCTAGCGCTGTTCTTAAAAGCCGCCGGTTCTGGCAAATACGGCTGCAAAAGCTTGTTTCGGGGTTGAATACATGTGGTATGCCTGTATTTTTCACCTTGGGTCATGCATTCTTAGCGCATCCGGCGCCTTTTGGTTTAAGAAATGCCCCGGCCGGAAAAATCGCCACAATAATTTTTTAAATAAAACCAAAATGCTTTAAAGGGAATTCATGTGATTTTAATATTTTAAAGCTACGATAGAATCATAATCCATTCCATCAAAGGGGGAACTGAATATGTTTGAGGAAAACAGAGATCAGGAGCATAAACAAACTGAGCAGAACGCGGCCCAGCCTGAGAACCGCAGTGCGGGGCAACGCCCCAATCAGGACTACAGCGGCAACGTTTACGGGAATTACAACTATAATACCAACCGTCCAAACGGCTACCAGCAAAATTTTTCGGCCGATAACAACCGGCAGGAATACCATTGGAAATTTGAAGACTACGACTCTGCGGGCCGGCCCAATCCGCGCCCGCCCAAAAAGCCGGGCGGTCTCGCAATTCTCGGCGCGCTGCTGGGCACCGTGCTGCTTGTAGGCGTGCTGTGTCTGTCGGGCTACGGCATCTACAGTCTTTGGGTTTCTTCCGACATCGGCCAAATTCAGCAGGGCGAGGCATCGTCCACAGCGCAAGGCACCGACAGCCCGCAGCTGACCATCAAGGATCATCCGGTTGACAGCGACACGCTTGAGGTGGTGACCAACGGCAGGCTTTCCACCGTTGAAATCGCCAGAAAGGTGCGCCCCTCCGTCGTGGGCATTGCGCAGTACAGCGCGCAGGACACTTTTACCCCGTCCGGCGAGGGCTCCGGCATTATCATTAACAGCGAGGGCTACATCATCACCAACGCGCACGTCGTCGCCGGCTCGACCGGCATCAACGTCGAGCTTGACAATGGCGATACTTTTTCGGCGAAGCTGATAGGCATTGACAGCAAGACCGACCTTGCCGTCATCAAGATTGAAGCCCCTGAGCTTATCGCGGCCGAGTTCGGCAATTCCGATGCGCTTGAGGTAGGCGAGACGGTGGTGGCTATCGGTAACCCCGGAGGCTCCACGCTGGCGGGCAGCGTCACACAGGGCATTATTTCGGCGGTCAACCGCATGATTAAGGACGGCGGCTATTCAAGCAGCTTTATTCAGACCGACGCCGCCATTAATCCCGGTAATTCCGGAGGCGCGCTGGTCAACGAGTACGGGCAGGTTATCGGCATTAACTCCTCAAAAATTGCCGCGGTTGATTACGAGGGCATCGGCTTTGCCATTCCCATCAGCGAGGCCAAGCCGGTTATTGACCAGCTTATGGCCTACGGCTATGTCAAGGGGCGCACAAAGATCGGCATTTCCGGTGTGGAAATTAACCAGACGCTTTCTCAGATTAACAGCATCCTGGTCGGTATCTATATTCAGTCAATTGACCCGACCTCCGACCTGGCGGGTAAGAACGTCACAAGAGGTGATATTATTACCGCAATCGACGGCGCTAAGGTTGAAACGTTTGACGATGTCAGCGCTTTTCTCAAAGCCAAGGTACCGGGCGACAGCATTACGCTGACCCTTTACCGGTCAGCCCGCGGCGGTCTGGGCAGCGGACAGTCCTTTAGCGTCAGCATGCGGCTGATGGAGGATGTTGACAACGCGACGCTGGTATCGCGCCAATAATTGTTCAAAAATTGAACCGCTGCGAAATGGCCGGCATTTTGCAGCGGTTCTCGTATTGCATCGGAGGTGTTGTATAGCCAATGGCATGGTCTGACCATAACGGGCAAAACGCCTGTGCAATCCGAATCTATCGCACCGCACGGGCATCCGGCTTCTTATTGGTATAACTATGGCCGCTCAATAACACGCTATTTAAAAGCAACGTAAAAATTTTTTACAGGCGCTGAATTTAATACAGCGGGGCTTAAGGCGGCATTCTGTTGATAATGCGGGGAGAAACGCGATTGCGCAGCTGTGGGTCGCGGACGGGATTCCGGGCGTTTTACCGTTTGCGGCATAACATGTCAGTGAGGCTAAGCGGCGGCAGCGTTCGGGTGGCGCGAAACCGCCCGTGAAAAAAAGCGCGTTTCGGGCCCC
>JAEWYJ010000339.1 GCA_023395695.1 Bacillota bacterium
AACCTTTTTTTGAGAAACGTCAATGTCCTCAACGGTCTTTTTGTCGAACATGCTCATACGTTTGTCCTCCCTACGCCCGGCGGCGGCGTGCTGCCGCTAAAAGCCGGATTTATTTTGTGCCAAAGATACGGTCGCCGGCGTCGCCCAGGCCGGGCAAAATATATTTGTTCTCGTTTAACCGCTCGTCGCGGGCGGCCGCGTAAATCTGCACGTCGGGGTGTGCGCCGGTCAGCGCCTCAATGCCCTCGGGTGCCGCAATGATACAAACAAATTTGATGCTGCGCGGATTGCGCTTCTTGACGGCATGCACGGCATCGATGGCCGAACCGCCGGTGGCCAGCATAGGGTCGAGCAAAATCACGTCGCGCTCTTCAATATCCGCAGGCAGCTTGCAGTAATACTCGTGGGGCGTATGCGTCTCAGGGTCGCGGTACATGCCGATATGGCCGACCTTTGCGGCGGGCACCAGCGCCAGCATGCCGTCTCACATGCTGAGGCCCGCGCGCAGAATCGGCACAAAGGCCAGCTTTCTGCCCGAGATAACCTTGGACTTCGTCACGGTCATGGGCGTTTCAATTTCAATTTCCTTCAGCGGCAGGTCGCGGGTTGCCTCGTAGCACATAAGCATTGAAATTTCGCTTATCAGCTCCCGGAATTCTTTGCTGGGCGTATTCTTGTCACGGATCAGGGTGACTTTATGCTGGATGAGGGGGTGGTCGGTGATGATAGGCGTTAACATTTTTAGGCCCTCCTGTATGATAGATATTATGTGACGGCACACTACCATATATAATAGTAGCCGTCTTTATTAAAACAACATAATCGCGCCCGAAATTGCCATAAAGCAATAGACCAGACGCTTTAAGGTCGCTGCGTTGATGCGGTAAAAAATGCGGTTGCCAATCCATGTGCCCACCCACAACGCGGCAATGGCCATCAGCCACAGCCGGACGGTCTGTGCGTCAAAAACGCCGTTGACCCACCGCGCGGCCGAAACATACCAGCTGCCAATCGCAAAATAGGCCAGTGAACAGGCGCGGTATTCGTCCTTATCGGAAACCGCGGACATCAGATATATCACAACGGGCGGGCCGCCGATGCTGAACAGACCGGACCCGACGCCCCCCAGCAGCCCCGCCGCCACGCCGTTTAAAAACGTAGGCTTAACGCGGAATTTATCACTGAAAAAAATGAAATAAACGCTGACTAAAATCAGCACGCCGCCCAAAAGCCGAACCATAAAACCCTCGGCCTGCGCCTTGGCATAATGGATGCTCCACACCGAAGCAACGCCGTAGCCCGCAAAAAGCGGCAGAATAATTTTAAAGTTAATATGCTTTCTGCACCGGATTGCCACCATGCTCGACATGGTTGCCGCACAGACAGAGCTGACCGCCGTGGCCTGCAGATAGCTGGGCAAAATATGCGGAAAAATCGCCATGCAAAGAATACCAAAGCCAAAGCCGGTGGTCGACTGCACAACAGCGCCTGCCGTACAGCTTAACAAAAACAACGCGATTGTAAGCGGCGTCATGGCGTTACCGCGCTTCCGCTTCTATGCTGGAGATCAGGCCCAGCCTGCGCGCATGCCGTTCTCCGCCCTCGAACTCGGTGTCAAGAAAGACATCCACCAGCTCGGCGGCAAGCCCCGGGCCGACAACGCGCCCGCCCATGCACAGAATGTTGGCGTCATTATGCAAGCGCGTATATTTTGCCGAAAAATAGTCGGAGCAGCAGGCGGCACGAATGCCCTTAACCTTGTTGGCGGCAATTGAAATACCAATGCCTGTGCCGCAAAACAGCAGCCCGCGCACATGCTTGCCGTCTGCTACGGCCCGCGCCACTTCGGCGGCCACCGTCGGGTAATCCACCGACGCCGTAGAGTGACAGCCAAAATCCTTATACGCCACACCGCGCGCGTCCAGGTGCTTCTTAATTTCTTCCTTAAGCGCATAACCGCCGTGGTCGCTGCCTATCGCCAAAACCATTATTTTTCTTCCTCCAATTGCTGTTTAGCCTCACGTTCCCGCTCGGCCTGAGATTTTCTATGATATTCCGCTTTCAGCTCAACGGCCGAAACAGCCGGATAATTTTCTGACAGGGCCGCCTGCGCCACCGAAGCAGCCCGCTGGTATTGCAGCGCCGCAGGGGCCATTTGCAGCGCCTTATGCGAAAAATATCCGCACACCAGCTGCGCCCCGTCGCCGCACACCATAGCGCCGTTTGGCAAACGCGCGTCCAGCGCTTCGAGAGTCATGGCCTCGTCGTCGGTCAGGCGGGTGACACGGCCGTCGCCAACAGAAAACAGCGCGGTAAAAACCTGGCCCACCCGCGCGTCAAGCGCAGCACAGACAACCCCCTCAAAGGGCAGCACATTATAGGCCAGCGCCAACAGCGTTGAAACGCCGACGCAGGGTGTGTTATAGGGCAACGCCATACCCTTTACGGCCGAAAGCCCGATGCGAAGCCCTGTGTAAGAGCCCGGCCCGACGCTGACCGCCAGCCGGTCGACCGCCTCAAACGGCAGGTTCGCCGTACGAAGGGTATTTTCCACCAGAACCATCAACGTAGTGGAATGGGTCAACCCATTGTTGCAGTAGCTTTCGCCCAGCAGCACACCGTCGCGCAGCAGTGCGCAGGAGCAGGCTTTTGAGGAAGTGTCGACTGCCAGTATAATCACAGGCCCTTCCCCTCCATTCTAATGATGCGTGTGTGGTCGTCAATACGGGTAAAAGCGACGGTGACAGCGGCTTGGGGCTCTACCCGCTCGCTCCATTCCACCGCCGCAATCCATCCTGCGTCAATATAGTCAAAAAAGCCGGTATCCAAAAGCTCCTCCGCACTGTTCAGGCGGTAAGCATCCACATGGCAAAGCCTGTGGTTCTCCCCACGGTATTCGTTGATAATGGAAAACGTGGGGCTTGAAACATCCGCCGCAATGCCCAGTCCTCTGGCCAGCCCGCGGGTGAATACCGTTTTGCCCATGCCAAGCCCGCCGGTATAAGCCACAATATCGCCGCCACAGAGCAGGGCCGCCAGCTTTTCTCCTGCCGCCTCGGTCTCCGCGGGGCTGTGTGAAATAATTTCTTGCATGAATCCGCTGCTCTGCGCCAAAGGTATTACCGGCACAGCCTTTCGTTAAAACAGGATTATTGCGGCCAGCCCGGTCACAAGGCGGCGCACCGCAGACCGTCGGCCGTTCATAAAACTATGTTGCGGTTATTATAGCACAATCCTGAGCCTTTTTTCCATCCTTTCATCAATTTTTCCATGTTTCTGCGGGTTGTGTTTGCAAAATGATTCCTCTATAATAAAAATAAATGTGCTGTCGCATTCATTTTTACATAAAACCCGCTGTTCACCGTTTTAAAAGCCTACGGTATTGGAGGAAGTATGAATTCATTCTGGCGCAGTTGCGTACAATTTTATAAGAGAACCGACCGGGCGCTGCTGCTGCTTTGTCTGGTTTGTTCGGCAGCGTCGGCCTATATGCTGTGGGGAATCTACCTGTCGGGCTATATTAAGTTCAGGGTGCTTGTCACACAGCTTTTAGCGACGTTTATCGGTTTTGCGGGTGCATGCCTGCTGTCTGTTTTTGATTACCGTTCACTGGCCAATCTGTGGAAAATTTACCTGCCCGCCTCTTTGGGTATGGTGGCACTGACCTATGTGGCGGGCAAGCAGCGCTTCAGTTATATAGACGACAAGGCCTGGCTCGAAATTCCCTTCACCGGCATCACCATACAGCCCTCGGAGATTCTGAAGCTCGCCTTTATTTTTTCGTTTGCGCTGCATCTCGAAAAGGTTCGGGATTCGGTCAACAACCCCAGAACGCTTTTAGCGCTTTGTGTGCATGGCGCCGTCCCCACCCTTATGGTTGTTGGTCAGGGCGATCACGGCACGGCGATGGTTTTTGTTTTTATCTTTGCATTTATGCTGTTTTCAGCGGGACTGCACCTGAAATATATCGCCGTTTCGGTGTTGTGCATGGGGCTGGCGTCCCCGTTCGCATGGTTCTTTGT
>JAEWYJ010000012.1 GCA_023395695.1 Bacillota bacterium
CATTTGAACTTAAGGATGACAACGTATTCGAATCAATAAGTTCAACTGCAATGTTTTGCGCCTAACCGCGTTGTCGTTTTGGAAGGGCGTCAGCCCCATCCGCGTCCTTCGCCTTGTCGGCCACAAAATGGCTCCGCCAATCCAGTATCGTTTTTCTGGCGGTATGACGATAGTTTCAGCAACCGCCCTGCTAACAACAGCCGGTTTCTTCTCTGTAAAAGCATAAAAGAAACCCGGGAATGCGAAGCCAAACGCATTCCCGGGTTTTATAGTCTTATAACTTAAAAGGCATGCCGGCCTGGCGGGTGTTTTCTGTGCCGTTATGTTGGCGGCCGTGTCAAACGTCAGTCCGACTGTGTCGGCCGCCTTGCGGCACAAAATACGCATGCCAATTCAGCACCGCTTTTCAAGTTGCCGACTATATCAGATCCGGGTGCGAAAAGAGGCCCGAATCTGCGTAAGAAGATATCCGGAATACAAGGGGTGCATCGGCTTAGTTCTGTTTCATACACTGCATTATTTTTATACAGCAGCCCGACTGCACCATTCAGACATTTTGAGATAAAAGCAAAAATATAGTCATGATATTAAGCCGGAAAAACACCCGGATAATCTTTTTAAAATGTCTGTATTGTAGCGGGGGCCTTATAAAACAGGCAAAAGGCGGGCTAATCTCTGTTGCGGCGGTTGACCGCAGAGACCAGCGCGTTGATGGAAGCAGTGATGATGTCGTTATGGGTACCCGCGCCCCAGACAATTTTGCCTGCACCGTTAATGATGCCGACATAGGCCATTGCGTCGGAGGTGGAGCCCTTTGTCATAGCGTGCTCACTGTAAGAGACCAGCGTATAATGAATGCCGGTAGCCTTTTTTATCGCATTGGAAACGGCGTCGAGGCGGCCGGTTCCAGAGTCGGTCTCAGTGACCGCGCTGCCGTTAAAGGTCATGCTGACGGTGGCCGAGGTGCCTTTTTTACCGGTAAATTCAACATCAGTAATCTCCAGCGGGGAAGAGATGTTGACATATTCGGTTTTGAAAAGGCTGTAAATTTCTTTGGGCATCAGCTCGCAGTGGCGATGGTCGGAAACACCCTTGACAAAATAACCGAACGTCTCACGCATTTTAGGCGGCATATCAATGCCGAACTGCTGCTCAAGCAGATAACCAATGCCGCCCTTGCCCGACTGGCTGTTGATTCGGATGACGTCTGCTTCATACATTCTGCCCACATCCGAGGGGTCAACCGGCAGATAGGGGACGCTCCAGCGCTCGGGGTCGTTTTCCTCGCGGTAGCGCATGCCCTTGGCAATGGCGTCCTGGTGTGAGCCCGAAAAGGCGGCGAATACAAGGGCGCCCGCATAGGGCTGGCGCTCGTAAACATGCATGCGGGTAACGCGTTCATAAACCTCCTGCAAACGCGGCATGTCAGAAAAGTCAATCTTTGGGTCGACACCGTGTACAAACATATTCATGCCCAGCGTAATAATATCGACGTTGCCGGTGCGCTCACCGTTTCCAAACAGCGTTCCCTCAATACGGTCGGCGCCCGCCAGCAGGCCCAGCTCGGCGTCGGCGACGCCGGTGCCGCGGTCGTTGTGGGGATGCAACGAGAGGATTACATTTTTTCGGTGTATTAAACGTTCACTCATGTATTCAATCTGGGAGGCGTAAACATGCGGCAGACTCATCTCGACCGTGGCTGGCAGATTGATGATGACCGGGCGTTCGTGCGTGGGGGCCCAGACGTCGATGACGGCATTGCAGACATCGAGCGCAAAGTCTATTTCGGTGCCGGTAAAGCTTTCAGGTGAATATTCAAAGCGGAAATTACCGGGGGTTTTTTCGGCCAGCTCTTTAACAATATTTGCGCCTTCAACGGCGATGCCTTTAATCTCCGCCATGCTCATTTTAAAAACCTGATCCCGCTGGGCCTGAGAGGTGGAATTATAAAGATGGACAATCGCGTTTTTGCAGCCTGAAAGCGCTTCAAAGGTTTTTTCAATAATATGACGGCGCGACTGGGTTAAAACCTGAACTGTTACGTCGTCGGGAATCATGTTGTTTTCGATGAGATGGCGTAAAAATTCATATTCGGTTTCTGAGGCGGCGGGGAAGCCTACCTCAATTTCCTTAAAGCCGATTTTGACCAGCAGCTCAAAAAATTCCAGCTTTTCTTCAAGGCTCATTGGGATAATCAGCGCCTGGTTGCCGTCGCGCAGATCTACGCTGCACCAGACCGGTGCGCGATCAATATATTCCTTCTGCACCCATTTCATGGTGGTGACAGGGGGCATAAAATAGCCTCTTTGATACTTTTGATAGTTTTTCATGCTGTTACTCCTTTTCCCTGCGGGTTATAAATTACAATAAAACAAAAAATCCTACGTCCTTCATTCGAAAGACGTAGGATAATGACTCCTGCGTGGTACCACTCTCATTCATATCGTAACGATATGCACTCTACGGGCACGGATCGGTTTCACGATCTTATACCCTGCCATTTTAACGGGCGGACACCGTCTGCGTCTACTTTGCGCGCCGGTATGCGCACATTTCGGGCAGCTGCTTGGAGGCGAGTTCGGATAATATGCTGCGCCATCTCGCATCAACCGACGGCTTTCTGTAGTCAGCAGAAGATCTTACTGTTCCTCTTCATCGCATTTTTTAGATATTGTCACTATAATAATCAACCCTTAAAGATTTGTCAAGTGTAAAATTAAAAACTTTTCATGCCAGAGCAATAGGCTAAAGCACGGGCGCGGCCTCCGAGGAGGCTGCTTCTTCCAGATCGGGCGCTGCTTCGCTGGCCTCAAAGGGAGGCCCTTCCACCGGAACGGCCGGGCTTTCGGGTGTCAGCACTGTGATGCGCTCGTCAATCAAAAGGTCGTAATAAGCTGAGTAATAGGAGGGACTGTGCTCGCCGGGCTTAAAGGCTACGGAAGAGGGCAGCTCCAAAACAATCCGGCGAAGAGAGGCGTTGTTTAAATGTGCGATAAGCAGGCGCTGAAGACTTTCGCGTGTCAGCAGTGAAATAGGTGAGGGGTTCTCAAAAACACAGTAAAGCTCCAGCGTGCCGTCACCTGCAGGGCGCGGCTTAAATAGGGGGGTGGCTACGCTGTAATTGTCGGTTAATAAATGAATTTTATTGTCGGATGAGGGACGCACCTCCAGCGAGCTGGCCCAGCTGCCGGTCAACGTGACAACCTCAACGTTTTCAGCGCTGTATTGCGCCAGTTCGGTCAGCACGGCGTAAGCAGGCGCAGACTGCTGGGCAAGCTTTACCGCATCCGAAACGGCCAGCGGCGAAAGCGCAAAAAAAGCAATCAGGCAGACAGCCAGCACAATGGCGGAAACAGCGGCGATTCTTTTAAGCATGTTTAATCCCTCCTACCTGTTCGGATACGTGTGGAGGCGCATCCGCAGGAGGCGCGCCTGTTTTTGATATAAAGCACTCTTTCAGCCAGCGGCCAAATTGCCAAAGGAGACGGCATCCCCAGTTAAAGACGAGCATCAGCAGCGCCAGACCGAGAATACCGCCGGCTATAAGCCCAACCGATAAAACCAGCAGCAGCAAAATTACCGTAAAGGGGAGCACCGTCATAAAAAGGCTGCTGGTCACAATGGCGGCAACACCACACAGCACAACAGCGATGCACAACAGAGCCAACCCGGCCAGCCCCCCAAAAAAGGCAAGCAGCGCACCCAGTAGGGCGGCGCAGGCCCCCACCCACAGCGGCGCGCACAGCAGCACCAGCAAAATCAGTGTTATCTTACCACCAGAGGTTTTAAGAAAATTGCCTACAGCCCCAGCGGCGCTTTTGGCAACACCGGCCACGCCTTTTGCGGTCGCAGCGGCGCGCTCCCAAATAAGTGTGGTCGGTTTTTTACCTCGCCCTTGTGCGATTCGGAAACAATCTGCTGCGCAACCTCCTTAGGGTCGCCGAGCTTCAGGATAATTTCCCATTCGCTTTTGCCCTGATTTTCGCCCTCGTTAAAATATTCGCCGTAGTCGCGCAGAATATCGTTTATTTCACTGCGTGAGAGCGCGAGGCGGAGGTGGCCCTCCAAGGTTTTTAAGTACTCATATCGGTTCATCGGCCTTTGTCCCCCCTAAAATTTTCTCTACAATGTCGGTCATTTTGCGCCATTCGCCCATAGAACGCGCGAGATATTCCTTGCCGACCGGCGTAATGCGGTAATATTTTCGCGCCGGGCCGCCCCGGCTTTCGACCAGATAGGTTGAAAAATAAGATTCCATCGTCAGGCGGCGGAGTATGGGGTATACCGTGCCCTCGTTAATATCGATGTGACGTGCAATTGACTGCACAATTTCATAGCCGTACATATCCTGCCGGTCTATCAGTGCAAGAATGCACATTTCGATAACGCCTTTACGCAGCTGAGTATTCATGGCTCACCTCCTGAGTGCTCGTTGAGATTATAACACAGTACTATGCAATGCACAATACTATTTTTAACAAGTTACCTGAAAATTTAATAGACTGAAAGTATAATAATATATAACAATAAGCATTTGTATATAACGCAACGCTGAATGGCAAGATGAACTTGTATAAATAAAAATAATAAATACTATACGTAGATATTTAAGAGCAAAAAAAGGGCTGCGATATTCGCAGCCCTTTTAGATACTCATTCGGCGTCACAGGGTAGGATTGCTTTTATTTTTTCAATACGGCGTTCGTCCGAGTTTAAAATGGAAAAGGTGACGCCGCCAAAGAGAACCTCGGGGGGTACTTCATCTTTGCGGGGAACAGCGCCCAGTAATTCAATTAAAAAGCCGCCCAGCGTATCGGCTTCAGAGTCGTCCGGCACATGAAAATTCAAAAGCTGCTCAGCGTCCGAAATGCCGACAGACCCGTCAAGGATATAAGCGCCGTCCCCGGCATGCGTCACCAGAGCCTCTTCGTTGTCATACTCGTCTAAAATGTTGCCAACAATGCTCTCGAGCAGATCTTCCATTGTGACGACGCCGTAGGTGCCGCCATATTCGTCCACTACAATGGCGATCTGAACTTTTTCACGGTTAAACAGTGCAAAAACGTCGGAGCAGCTGCTCGATTCGGGAACATAAATAGGCTTGCGCATCTCTTCGGAAAGATGAAACGCCTCGGGCCGATGAATGTATTTAATCAGATCCTTGGCATATATAATGCCGACGATGGAGTCAATATCGTCCTCATAAACCGGCAGGCGGGAATAGCCGCTTTCAATGGCAACCCGCGCAACCTCTTCAAGCGAGGCACGCAGCTCCACGGCCGAAAGCTCGGTCCGGTGGGTCATAACATGCGAGACATCCCGGTCGTCGAATTCAAAAATGTTATTAATCATATTCTTTTCCGACTCTTCGATGGCGCCGCGCTCGTTGCCCTCATCCACCAGCATGCGAATTTCCTCTTCGGTGACCGAATCGGGGTCGCTTTTAGGGTCGTTGCCCGACAGGCGCACCAGCAGGTTCGAGAGCAGCTCTATAAGCCGGGTCAGCGGCGTAAACAGCAGCAGCGTCAGCGAAAGCAGTCCGGAAAGGGGCAGCGCCAGCGCGGGTAAAAAACCGGCGATACGGCGTGGCGCGTTGATTGCCGCCGCAAAAAACAGCAGGGCGTACAGTACGGCAAAAAGGCAAAAAATTGCGGCCACGGCATTGGCGCCAAGCCCATATGCCGCGGCAAAATAAGCGGTTGTCCACATGCATGCGGCCATAACCGTTACGGCGAGACATAGCGAAGAGATAAACTGAACCGATAGACGAAACGACCGATACCTGTGGAGCAATGCATCCAGGCGCAGCGCCCGTTTGTCGCCGCTGCTGACCAGCTGCTTAAGCTTGGTATCGTTGAGATAGACGGCGCCGGCCTCGGCCAGATTCAGGAGAAGGCTTAAAATTAGCGGCAGCACGACACAGCAGATGACGGCTGCCCAGCTAGGTTTGGGAATCATGTTATTACTCCTTGCTGCATGATGTCAATTCAGCGGTTAATGCATATAAAAGACATAAAATAAAAAGTACAACACCACTATACATTTTCCGGGGCGGGCTGTCAAATGTACAAAAAAATGGAAAACGCCCGCCAGCGACAAAAGAAAAATATTTGTCTCACGCACGTGGAATCAATTATACAAAATAGTCAAAGAATAGACCGGGGAAGGGTATTCATTTCAACGCTTTTAAACAACTTCCGTCACTTTGCAAAAAAGCGCCTTAATCGCGTAAAGGCTCTTTACAATGCCAAAAAATCATGTTAGGATGAAACAGGAAAGAGTATGCGGAAACGAATTTTTCGTTATTCTCCGCTTTCAATTCAAAGGAGGAGTTAAATACTATGGCAAGACAAATGAAAACCATGGACGGCAATACTGCTGCCGCGCATGTATCCTATGCCTATACCGAAGTAGCGGCGATCTTCCCGATCACCCCTTCTTCCGTTATGGCAGAGGTAACCGATGTGTGGAGCGCCAACGGCCGCACCAACGTGTTTGGGGAAAGGGTAACCGTTGCAGAGATGCAGTCTGAGGGCGGCGCCGCCGGCGCTGTTCACGGTTCGCTGGCTGCGGGCGCGCTGACCACCACTTATACGGCGTCGCAGGGCTTACTGCTGATGATCCCCAACATGTACAAGATTGCGGGTGAGTTGCTGCCCTGCGTCATTAACGTCTCCGCAAGAGCTGTGGCGTCGCACGCCCTTTCTATTTTCGGAGATCATTCCGATATTTATGCTTGCCGTCAGACCGGTTTTGCGTTTCTCTGTTCCGGCAACGTGCAGGAGACGATGGAGCTTGGCGCGGTGGCGCATCTTGCCGCCATTAAGGGCCGCGTTCCCTTCTGCCATTTCTTCGACGGCTTCAGAACCTCGCACGAGATTCAGAAGATTGAAACGTGGGTTTATAAAGATCTGTCTGAAATGCTCGACTGGGATTCGGTCAAGGCCTTCCGTGAGCGCTCCCTGAATCCTGAGCATCCCGTGCTGCGCGGGTCGGCTCAGAACCCCGACATCTTCTTCCAGGCCAGAGAAGCCAGCAACGGCTTTTACGATGCCCTGCCCGCCATTGTTGAGGACTACATGGGTGAGGTTAACAAGCGCATCGGCACGAATTACCAGCTGTTTAACTACTATGGTGCGCCCGACGCCGAGCATGTTATTATTGCTATGGGTTCGGTTTGCGATACCATCTGCGAAACAATCGATTACCTCAACGCCAAGGGCGGCAAATACGGTCTGGTTACCGTTCGTCTCTATCGCCCTTTTATTGCTGAGAAGCTGGTTGCCGCCATCCCTGATACGGCCAAGACTTTAAGCATTCTTGACCGCACCAAGGAGCCCGGCTCAATTGGCGAACCGCTGTATCTCGATGTGGTGCTTGGCATCCGCGAGTCTAAGTTTGGCCAGCTGCCTGTGTTCTCGGGCCGTTATGGCCTTGGCTCCAAGGATACCACCCCCGCGCAGATTATTGCTGTGTATAAGAATGCTGAGGCAAATGGCAAAAAGCGCTTCACCATCGGCATTGAGGACGATGTGACCCATCTGTCGCTGCCCCTTGTCGAGAATCCCGACACCTCGCCCGCCGGAACCACCTCCTGCAAATTCTGGGGTCTGGGCTCGGACGGCACCGTCGGCGCCAACAAAAACTCCATCAAAATTATTGGCGATCATACCAAGATGTACGCGCAGGCTTACTTCTCCTACGACTCCAAAAAGTCGGGCGGCGTAACTGTTTCGCATCTGCGTTTTGGCAAGGCGCCCATTCGCTCCACTTATCTGATTAATAAAGCTGATTTTGTCGCCTGCCATAACTCTGCTTATATCAATAAGTACGACATGGTTTCCGACCTTAAGCCCGGCGGCACCTTCCTGCTGTCCTGCAGCTGGAACAAGGAGGAGCTTGAGCAGCATCTGCCCGGCGTTGTTAAAAAATTTATCGCCGACAACAACATTAAGTTCTATACGATTGATGCAATTCACATTGCCAAGGAAATTGGTCTGGGCAACCGCCTGAATACCATTTTGCAGGCTTCATTCTTCAATCTGGCCAAGATTATTCCCATCGACGAAGCGGTTCAGTATATGAAGGATGCTGCCACCAAGTCCTACAGCAAGCGCGGCGAGGAAATTGTCAAAATGAACCACGACGCGATTGACGCCGGCGTCAACGGTGCCGTCAAGGTCGACGTACCGGAGGCATGGAAGTCTGCTGCGGGCGGATTTAATTACCCCAAGGCCGAGGGCGATAACAAGACGCTTGTCGACTTTGTCAACACCGTTATGCCCCCCGCTAACGCACAAAAGGGCGATAGCCTGCCTGTTTCGGCCCTGCTCTCAAGTGTGGACGGCACCCTGCCCCAGGGCACCTCTGCGTTTGAAAAGCGCGGCGTTGCGGTTGATGTACCCCAGTGGATGCCCGAAAACTGCATTCAGTGCGGCTTTTGCTCTTATGTATGTCCGCATGCGGTTATTCGTCCCATTGCGCTCAATGCTGAGCAGGCCGCCAATGCGCCGGCTGAGCAGAAACTTATTGATATGACCGGTATGCCCGGCTACAAGTTTGGCATAACCGTATCTGCGCTCGACTGCATGGGCTGCGGTTCCTGCGCGTCTATCTGCCCCGGTAAGAAG
>JAEWYJ010000067.1 GCA_023395695.1 Bacillota bacterium
CCCCCCGGTCAACGCCAAACGCTGCGGGCCCGGGCCTGTGGCCCGGACCTCTTTTGTACTCAATTCCACTAAAGGTTGCAAAGATGGGTGCAGGTTTTTTGTCCCGCAGGGACGGGGAGACAGGTGGGTTAAAAGCCCGACAACGCAGCAACGCGAAAGATAGGCCGTCAAGATGGGCGCTTAAAAAATTAATCTGCTATATAGTCAAACCACCAGAAAACCAAAACGTCTTGACGATCCGTTTCGCAGCAGACCGCGTTGTCGTCCTTGAAGGGCGCCAGCCCATCTGCGTCCTCCGCCTTGTCAGCCACAAAACAGCCTCGCCAATCCTGTATCGTTTTTCTGGTGGTATGACTATAAATGAAAGGCTTGGCCTACAGCACTGCCCGGCCAGAATCTACAGAAGGAGAGACACACTATGTCGGCTTCACTATTGGCCAACAGCGGCAGCTACCGTATTACGCTGTTCACCCATGGACGACGCGCGCTTTTAACAAGCGGCAGTCCTAACGGGCGGCCGGCGCCCACCGCTATAGGCAACGCTGCGATAACCGCATGGCAGACGCTTGTGCAAAGTCAGTCCCGGCTCACCGCCCACGCCTTATATCTGTTGCCCAGCAGCATCTGTATGGTTGTGGCCCTCCAAAACGGGGCCGACGACCCTTTGGCCTTACGCCTGCTGTACGACAGCGTTCGGCACTTTAAGGAGGAAACCACCCGCCGGTACAACCACGGCTCTACACAGGATTATCATAGCCGACTGTGGCAAGCCTCCTTGGATTGCAAGCTCATTGCCATACCCAATGAATCGGCCGCACTCGACCAGCAAATGACGGCGGAAGGTGCATACAGGGCCATATGACGCCACAGTGGCAGACCCGGGCTTATAGCCAAGCCGCCAGAAAACCAAGGTGTTTTGACGGCCCGCTTTGCGCCCGACAACATAGTCGTTCTTGAAAGGCGTTAGCCCATCTATGTCCTCCTTCTTATAAGCCACACACTGGTTTTGCCAAGCCTGTATTGTTGTACTGGCCTCAGGTGCAAATGATAGCGCTGCTCAAACGGCATCAGGAGGCGTGCCACACGGCACACTTGCTCATTCCCCTAGCCGCGCACTGTAGGCGGTATGCGACCGCATTGATACGCTGTAGAACGGGCTGTTTAGCAAGGGCTTATACAGAATGATATAATAAACGCAGACTTTAGAGTGCAGCACGCTTTCTATGTTTAATTTAAAGGTGCTTTTGTTGTGCAGAACGACAAACAGAAAAAAGGAGCACTTTCGTAGATGAGGAGAACAGATGGAAATTAATCAATTGGAATATTTTGTGACATCCGTGGAGGAGCGGAGCTTTTATAAGGCCGGTAAAAAGCTTTTTGTTTCGCAGCCGGCAATCAGCAAAGCCATCAGTCTGTTGGAAAAGGAGCTTAACCAAAAGCTGCTTGACCGGACAAGCCGCGGGTTAAAGCTGACGGTGCACGGAGAAAAGCTGTATCATTATGCAAAAAATATTTTAAGGCAAATTGATATTATCAAGAAGCCTGTATCGGACATTGACGACTGCCGCCTTACGGTGGCTTCTTATCCCAGTCGGTTAATATCCACCGCCCTGACGGATTACTACCAAAATAAAAACCAGTCTATCGAAATGGAATACCTTGAGGGAACGGTTCAGGACATTATTAATTATATCTATAAAGGAATTTGCGAATTTGGGATTGTATATATTTCACCCAAACAAGAAGCGGCATTTGAGCATATTCTGGCCCATAATCATTTGGAATTCGTTGCCCTTAAAAAAAGCCAATTGTGCGTATATGCCGGCGCTGAAAATCCGCTATATGGCTCTCAACGCGGCATCTCTATCAAAGAATTATCCGAATTAACCTATATCAGAGGCATTCAGGATTTCTTTTCTGTAGAGCATCATTTTGACTATATCAGCCTGAATGAAATCAACACCGCATATTTTAATGAAAAGGTGTTGACCAATAGCGATCATCTCGTCACAAACATGCTGGAAAGCACGGAATTATGCTATTTAGGCATCGACACCATGGGCACTGAAAGCCCGTCAAAGGTGCAGATTGAATCCGAAACCAAATATTTAACCTTAGGTTATATTAAAAACAAATCTGCCGAATTAAGCGCTTTGGCTGCTGACTTTGTGCAGTTTTTATACCCTTACCTATAACCTGTAGTTATATCTTTCTAAAACTTATTGGCAGTGGTTAGTTAAAGCTAATCCGTGCTATAATTAACCTTTGCCGTCGAGCAAGGCGATTGTCTGGGGATATTGGGTGAGAGCGGCAGCGGAAAAAGCACTCTGGGTAGAATTATGACCGGCCTTTTAAAGCCGACCTGTGGGGAATATCAGTTTGCAGGAAAAGACCCCTATAAAAGCAAAGAAAACCGGCGGTATTTAAGCGGGAAAATCAGCATTGTGTTTCAGGACTATACAACCGCTGTTAATCCGCGCTTTACGGTGGCTGAGATTATAAAGGAATCGTTGCAACTCCTCAGCAAAAGGACAAACCAAAAAATTGCGTTTGAAAACGAAATATCAACGCTGTTAAAGCTTGTCGACCTGGATGAAACGTTCGCAAATAGATTTCCGCATCAGCTCAGTGGCGGACAGCTTCAACGTGTCAGCATTGCCAGAGCCATCGCCGTTCGGCCGCAAATGATTTTATTTGATGAGGCTATCAGCTCTTTAGACGCACATACTCAGGTGCAAATTATGGATTTACTTAAAAAGCTCAAGGATGATTTGGGGCTGACCTATCTGTTTATAACGCATGATTTAACATCGGTGACCTATTTGTGCAATAAAGTTCTGTTCCTTTATCAGGGGGAGATTACCGAGTTTATGCGGGTTGCTGACATTGCAAAAACGCACAACGCCTATGCACAAAAGCTCTTGCGCAGCATTATTTCATTTTAGGAGGCGTTTTGCCTGAAAGAAAACAGAATTACCGAGGGTGTCATCTGGAAAGAAGTGCTGATATTCTTTTTCCCAATTGTCATCAGCGCTTTTTTTCAACATTTTTATACGCTTGTAGATGCAATAATTGTCGGACAAAATCTGGGCGACATTGCATTTTCTGCCGTGGGCGGTTCAGCCTCTAAAATTATTGTCCTGCTGGTAAATTTCTTTGTGGGTGTATCCTGCGGAATAACAGCTTACACCGCCAGATATTATGGGCAGCGGGATATGAAGGCGGTGCAGCAAACCATTTATAATGGCAGCGTGCTGTTTCTGCTTATGGGCGCAGCGCTTTCTACCCTCATTTTCTTTCTTGCGCCATTCTTGTTAAGCGCTATGGGAACCCCGGCAGAATCGGTGAATTTTGCTAATACCTATCTGCGAACCGCCATGTGCGGACTGATATTTTGCGTGATGTTCAATACCTTTTCCGGTATTCTGAGAGCGATAGGCGATACCAGAACGCCGTTATATATTTTGATTTTTTGCAGTCTTGTCAACATTGCGCTGGATATTTTGTTTGTTGTTTGGTTCCAATGGCATGTATTTGGTGTGGCTTTTGCCACGCTGCTGGCGCAAGCGGTAAGCGCAGTGATGTTAGGCTGCGTTTTATACAGAAAAACGTCCGGAGATAGAGCGGCGGTTTCGCTCAGCACAAAAATTATGGGGGATATTTGCAAGGTGGGGCTGCCCGCAGGCATACAAAGCATAATGTACAGCTTATCCAACATATTGGTGCAGGGCGCGATTAACGAATTTGGCTATCTGACCGTCTCCGCATGGGCGGCCTATGTTAAAATTGATAACATTGTGGATGTTTTCGTATCGTCCTTGGCGAGCACGGTTATTCCTTTTGTGGGGCAAAATCTGGGCGCCAAAAAATTCGACCGGGCCCGGCAGTCCGTCAGGCAGATTATGCGCATCAGCTATTGTGTCACGGCTGCGCTGACAATGGGGATTATTTTATTGCGCTTCCCGCTGTTGGGGCTGTTTACAGACAACGCCGCTACGGTGGATATAAGCGCCCGGATTATGCTTGTAATTATACCGATGTATCTGATCGGGATACCCTATCAGATATTTTCTCAGGCCCTAAGGGGATTGGGCAAAACCTTTCTGCCAATGATTATTACGCTGACAGGTATTGTGGGTCTGCGTGTCCTATGGATAGCTTTTGTATTCCGCAGCTATCCTACAATCTATTTTTTGGGGCTATGCTACCCCGTCAGCTCGTTAATTATGTCCGTTATTTTCAGCGTATACTATACCGCTGTCATTAAAACATATAAATAGCGGCATGCCAATGAGCGCTCTTTAAAAATAACAATATGCCCCCCTCGTAACGCGTATTGGAGGCTGAACGCCATGAGACGGCTGATGAACAGCGGGCGAAAATAAGGCGTTTTCAGCGTAATGATGCGATATTCTGTCAATGTGTTGTTAAGCATAAAGCCCTTGTCTGTTGTTATAACGCAAGACCAGGGCTTTATGCCGGGGGACTTCCCCTTGACTTTTTCAAGAAAAGTGATAACATTGTTATTAGAATTTCAGACAAGAGGTTGCCGAAAAAATGAGCCTGAATTCACAATTAACCCGTAACCGCATATTGTTATGCGCCGAGAAGGAATTTATGGCGTACAGTTATCAAAATGCCAACATGCGCCGCATTGCAGCGTCTGCAAAGGTTACTACCGGCGCAATGTATAACCATTTTGCCAATAAAGCGGTTTTGTTTGACGCACTGGTTCAGGCCCCGGCAGAAGCGCTGCTCAACCGCTTCCGCGGCTTGCATCTTGATGTAAAGCAGGCTTTGCCTGATTTAACGGCCACGCATATGCGGGAAACGGCATATGCAGGAACAGATTGGATGCTGGCTTATATTTACGACAATATGTCCGTATTTCGGTTGGTTTTTTGCCACTCGGAAGGTACGCGCTGGGCGGCATATCTGGAAGAGCTGATTGCGATTGAAGAACAGGCCTACCGTCTTTACTGCGATTCTTTAGGGGAGCAAGGACACCATATTGAGGATATGTTCCTGCATATCAACGCGGCTTCCGGCTTTCAATATTTGGTAGAGGTGGTTTCGCATAATCTGCCTTATAAGCAGGCTGCTGCTGTGATGGACAATGCAAAGCGGTTTGGTATGGCTGGCTGGCAAGAAATATTAGGGTTTAAACCCTGATTTTTTTGCAGAATAGTTAGCTTTAACTAACCATAACGATATTAATTTATAGGAGGCTAACAGTATGTCCAACCTTACTGCGCACAAAAACGCCGGCCGGCTGACCGGAAAAGATCTGATTAACGTAGGTGTTTATTCGGCAATTTATTTTGTTATCATCATGGCGCTTGCTATGATGGGCTACATACCGATTATGATGCCGCTGCTCTGCGTTATTGGGCCGCTTGTGGGAGGAATTCCCTTTATGCTGTTTTTGACCAAGGTTAAAAAATTTGGCATGATTCTTATTATGAGTACCATTATGGGGATTATGATGGCGCTGACCGGAATGGGGCTGTATTCACTTCCGGTGGCGCTTGCGTCGGGCTTTATCGCCGAGCTGATCTGGAAGCGCGCCAAATACCGTCAAGCGGGCAGCTCGGTTCTGGTTTGCGGCTTCTTTAATATTTGGATGTGGGGCAATTTTATTCCGCTGTTTACAAATCCTGATGGCTATTTCTCCACCCGGACGGAGTTTGGCGCGGATTATGAGACCGCCTTGAAGGCGCTGCTTCCGCCGTGGATGAATCCCGCGCTGCTGGTCAGCTGCCTTGTGTTCGGTATTCTTGGCGGGTTCTTGGGTCGGGCCCTGCTTAAAAAGCATTTTATTAAGGCGGGAATTGCCTGATGAGCCCGGGCATTCTGCAAACCGGCGGACAGCAGCGGGGGCTGGTACTGGACCCCCGCACAAAGCTGTTGCTGCTCATTACGGTTTCTACCTTTGTCTTAGGCGGACTGGGCGGAAAAAGATTTTCTTTTATCATGCCAATACTCAGCCTGTTAACGCTGCTTTTATTTGCGGCAGCGGGCAAAATAGGGACGGCAGTCCGCTATTTTGGCATATATAGCTAAACAGCATTAAAAGAGTAACAAAGAGCATCATCGAAATTATCAAAGCGAGCAAGGATACTGCGCAACTTAGCTTTTAGCCAAGCCCAAAAGTGTTCGATGGGATTAAGTTCAGGTG